>JAUVLX010000027.1 GCA_030600525.1 Desulfobulbus sp.
CGATTTTTGCCTATGTTACCCTGATGTCGTGGGCTGAAGAAAGTGATGAACTGTTGGCAGAAATGCGCAAACATGTACGTGCCGAAATCGGACCAATCGCTACCCCGGAGGCCATACAATGGGCACCAGGTTTACCGAAGACCCGTTCCGGAAAGATTATGCGTCGCATTCTACGCAAAATTGCTGCCAATGATTTCAAAGATTTTGGTGATACTTCGACCCTGGCTGATCCTTCAGTGGTCGATCAGCTCGTTGACGGTAAGAAGAAACTGGGCTAATTATAGAAGAAGAGCAGTTTCTTCGTGCCATTTGCTACACTTTACTGGCATGACAATGATGTATATTCAGGCAGGATACTTCGGTATCCTGCCTGTATTGTTTTTTATAAAGGGTGTTGCAAAGTGGTTACAAATATTTCAGAAAATCAACAAGTTAAGCTCAAGAATCCAGGGGGCGGTTTCAGGGGGTAACGTCTTGATTTTACGATATAAACAACCAACCTTTGCAACACCCTTTTATAGCCACAGTATTAAATTTTCGTTCTTTTATCGATTTTTTTTGCTAGCCGTGAGAGACTGTATTAAATCGGTATAGCCATTATGGACAGGGGGAATATGGCAAATAACGGGCAGGCACCTTCAGCACCTGATGTGATTGTCGATTTTCTTGGGAATATCATGCCGTTTAAAGAGCTTGATTTGCAGCTTCTCAAAGATGTTGCCCGGCATGTACGAGTCGACTTTTTTCCAAAGGGAACATGGTTGTTTACTATGGGGGAAACTGAAGTCCGATTTCTTTACCTTATCCAGCAGGGCGGAGTGAAGTCGTTTTTGGCTGATGATGAGGGAAATATTACACTGAAGGATTATCGTGGTGAAGGCGAATACATAGGGGCTCTTGGTATAATACGAGGGACTGTGGCCAATATGAACGTGGAAACAGTGGAAGATACCTTTTGTTTTTTGTTGCCAAGAGACATCTTTCTTGACTTGATCACCTCGCAACCTGGCTTTGCCCAATATTATTTAAAAAGTTTTTCTGAAAAGGTTGTCTCTACTGCATATACAGAATTACGGAAACATCGGATCGAAAGACGTAGCGACGAAGACCTCTACCTCTTTTCCATCAAAGTAGCTGATATCATAGGGCGTACGCTTCGCAAGATATCTGTTGGGTCGTCGGTACAGGATGCAGCAAAAATGATGATGCGTTTCAGTGTCGGCTCGCTGCTACTTTATGAGGAAAATGAGGATAATATTGTCGGTATCATTACTGATAAGGATCTCCGTAATAAGGTTGTGGCCACCGGGATGGATATGGCAACATCGGTAAGGGGAATTATGACATCTCCTGTCACCGCTATCAGTTCCCAAACTGTTTGTTTTGATGCACTGATTAAAATGATGTCCCACGGAATTCATCATCTGGCGGTGGAGGAAAATGGGAAAATTTTAGGGGTAATTACCTCTCATGATGTCATGTTACTCCAGGGGAATTCTCCCTATCTGTTGTTTAAAGAGATCAGTACCCAGCATTCCTTCCCAGCTTTATATTCCTTGGCACAAAAAATTCCAGGTGTTGTGCGTAATCTCATAAATGAAGGGGCAAAAGCCGGTAATATTGCCCAGATGGTAGCGCTTTTAAACGACCGGGTGCTGGCACAACTCTTACAAGCTGTTGAGCAAGAGCTAGGTCGTCCCCCGGTCCCTTACTGCTGGCTGTTGCTGGGTTGTGAGGGGCGAAAAGAACTAACGTTTAAGACTGGTCAGGAGAACGCACTGGTATATGCTGATCCAGAAGACGAATGCCAGCAACAGGCAGCCTCAGTATATTTTAAGGAATTGAGCGAGAGAACAAGCAACCATCTGGCGAATTGCGGGTATCCGGTCGCTAAAGAGCAGGTCATGGCAAGCGATTCCCAGTGGTGCCAGCCATTGCGTGTCTGGAAAGGTAATTATGCTGCATGGCTTAAAGGTGAGACTGTTGCAGGCGTGATTTTTTGTGGGAAGTTTTTTGATATCCGGTGCGGATATGGACATGAACCACTTTTGGAAGAAATACGCACCAAAATTGTCAAGGATGCCAGAAAGTATCAGGGATATCTGGCATCTGTTGTGGATGATTGTATTACCAGGCGGGCACCGCTTGCTGTTTATAGAGACGTTCTTGTTGGGGAGGACGGCAAACAGGAAAGCCTTTTTGATATAAAAGAACAAGGTCTGGCACCTTATATTAGCTTTGCGAGAATTTTGGCTCTACATTATGGTGTCAGAGAGACCAATACCCTAGCCCGACTTACAATTCTTGCAAAAGAAGAACGTCTTGACAGCGAGTTGGCCGGTAAGGTCCAAGAGGCCTGTGAGATCCAGATGCATATACAGCTTATCCATCAACTCCATCAGTTTGAGGTTGGAACCCTGCCGGATAGCTTTATTATTCTTGGTAAACTTTCCGAGCTGGAGAAGAAAATGTTACGGGATGGATTTGAACTGGTTGGCGAATTAAATGATGTGTTGAAGTCCCTGGCCGTGGGCACCTTAGAAAGGTAACGGTAGATGATGCGCTCTCTTTTTCGGTGGTTGAGAAATCCTGATCCGCTCCTTGTGCAGAATGAGGAACGGTTTAAACAACTGGACTTTCGACTGCCTCTGCCTGATTATGACTATGTGGTGTGTGATACGGAATTAACTGGGCTGCATAAGCGTAAAGATGAAATTATTTCCATTGGTGCTGTCCGAATTTCCGGGTTACAGATTGAACTTTGTAACACCTTTCATACTCTGGTTCGTCCCGTGAAACTTGATGCTAATCAGGCGACATTTGTCCATCGAATTACTCCGGAGCAGCTCAGGGGGGCTCCCTGTATGGAGGAGGTTCTGCCTCGGTTTGTTGAGTATTGCTCGGGGGCGCTCTTGGTGGGGCATTGCATTAGCTTAGATCTTCATTTTTTGAACCTTGCAATCCGGAAAAATCTTGGAGGTATCCTGACCAATCCTTGTGTTGATACCATGACAATGGCTCGTCTTTACAAAGAACTTGCCGGGAAAAAAGGAGTTCGTTTTGCCAGCAACCCTGGTTCTCTGGTGCTTGATGACTTAACAACAGAGTTTAAACTACCCCGTTTTAAGCCCCATGATGCGTTAGAAGATGCACTGCAGACCGCCTACCTTTTCCTTTTTTTGGCCAAAAAATTAAAGAGCTTGGGAGTTCGGACTTTGGAGGATATTCGTCAGCTAGGACGCAAAAAGAGTGAGGAACGACTTTTTTGACTGTAGCTGTTGTGTGAAAAACTGAGGCAGTGGTCGGCAGAGGTATTGGAAAATGAAAATCACCCTGTGTGCGATTGTTTTTTTATTTGCATTGTTGCCGTTGATGTATAAGATTAGCGCCTGGACTTTTGTAGCCATCGTCAGTAACCTGCAGAGACAATGAATTTTGCTTTGAGATTGTATATCTTGAGTACCCATTAACACAAAACATATTTGCAAAGATGACCGGTAAAGAAATTAGAAAACGTTTTCTTGAGTATTTTGAACGGCACGGACATACCCGGGTGAAATCTTCTTCTCTGGTGCCCCATGATGATCCGACCCTTCTCTTTGTTAATTCCGGAATGGTACAGTTCAAAAAGGTGTTTATGGGGGAAGATCAACGGCCATACTCTCGTGCAACTACTGCCCAGGCAAGTGTTCGAGCCGGAGGAAAGCATAATGATCTTGAAAATGTAGGATATACAGCCCGTCACCATACCTTTTTTGAAATGTTAGGTAACTTTTCCTTTGGTGATTATTTCAAGAAGGAAGCCATTGGTTTTGCCTGGGAATTTTTGACCGTCGAACTCGGCCTGGATCCTCAGAAACTTTGGGTTTCCATCTATGACGATGATGACGAAGCAGACGAGTTGTGGAAGCAAGTAAAAACCTTGCCGCCGGGAAGAATCGTACGCATGGGTGAAGAAGAGAATTTTTGGGCCATGGGCGATACCGGACCGTGCGGCCCTTGTTCTGAAATTCATATTGACCAGGGAGCAGAAGCTGGCTGTGGCCGTCCTGATTGTAAACTGGGCTGTGACTGTGATCGTTTTCTGGAGTTGTGGAACCTGGTTTTTATGCAGTTTTACCGAGATGAGAACGGCAAAATGACGCCGTTGCCAAGTCCGTCTATTGACACAGGTATGGGGCTTGAGCGAGTGGCAGCTGTTTTACAGGGAAAACAAAATAATTTTGATTGTGATCTTTTTACTCCGATTATTGGGCATATTTCCCGGTTGGCCGGTAAAAAATATCATGACAATAAGAGTGACGATGTATCTTTGCGTGTTATTGCGGATCATGCAAGGGCAACCACTTTCCTTGTGGGTGACGGGGTGTTGCCGTCCAATGAAGGGCGTGGGTATGTCCTGCGCCGAATCATGCGTCGGGCCATCCGCTATGGCAGGGCTTTAGGCTTGGAATCGTTTTTTCCAGGGGTTTGTGCGCTTGTCACTGAGACAATGGTCGAGGCCTATCCGCACCTTGATGACACCAAGGATTTGCTGGCCAAGGTTGTTGCCAACGAGGAACAACGTTTTGGCATGACACTGGATAGAGGTCTGCAGAAGCTTGATGAAGAAATACAGCGCTTACAAGCAGAGTCTGGAGATTCGGCTTTTATAGATGGTGCTTTTATTTTCAAGTTGTATGACACCTATGGGTTTCCGGTCGATATTGTCCGTGATGCAGCCATAGAGCGTGGCGTAGCTTTTGATGAGCCGGGCTTTACCCAAGCCATGGAGCAGCAGCGCGAACAGTCAAGGAAGTCTTGGAAGGGCTGTGACGTGGATCACCTTGATAAAGGCGTCTTGAACCTGGTGAACCAGGGAAAGCGTACTGATTTTACAGGTTATTTTTCTACTACAAGCGATTCTGTGGTTGACGGAATCATTGATCAGGAAGGGGGATTGGTTGAAAGCGGGAAAGCTGGAGCGCAATTGCAGGTTTTTTGCCGACAGACACCATTTTATGCCGAATCTGGTGGTCAGGTTGGGGATCAAGGGGAAATTTCCTGGCCGGGAGGCCTCTTTCAGGTGACCCAGACACTGTCGCCTGTCGAGGGGATTATCCTTCATCACGGTGAGGTTGTTGAAGGAACACTTGAGCAAGGGCAGCAGGTTAATCTTCAGGTTGCGGAGCGTCGCGCAGATATTGCCTCGAACCATACATCCACCCATCTCTTACATGCGGCTTTAAAACAGGTCTTGGGCGAACATGTAAAGCAGGCTGGTTCGTTGGTAGACAGTAAACGGTTACGTTTTGATTTTACCCATTTCTCTCCAGTTTCTCCTGAAGAAATTGTGAAGGTAGAAAAAATAGTTAATGCTAAAGTTCGGCAGAATATCCCCGTGTCTTCGGCTGTCCTTGATAGGGAAGAAGCCATTGAAGGTGGTGCGACAGCGCTTTTTGGTGAAAAATACGGTGATGATGTCCGGGTAGTAACCATCGGTGATTTCAGTAAGGAACTCTGTGGGGGAACACATACCGGTGCAACCGGCGATGTAGGTTTGTTTAAGGTGGCTCATGAAACGGGCATTGCTGCAGGAGTACGTCGTATTGAGGCTGTTACGGGCAGGCAAGCCATGGAATGGCTCCACAAGTTTGAACAGGACGCGACCGAGCTGTGTAAGACCGTGGGGACTCCACTGGAGAGAGCTGCTGAAAAGGTGCTTAATTTGCAGAAGCGGCAAAAAACACTGGAAAAGGAACTTGCGGTAGTCACTGCCACAATGACACTTTCTAACCTGGACCAACTGCTTGCCGGTGCGATCGAAGTGAACGGGGTACAGGTCGTTGCCTGTACGGTGAAGCTGAATTCCCCCAAAACACTACGCGAAATAGGTGATAAGGTCAGAGATAAGATGCAGACCGGGATTGCTGTGCTTGGCGGAGAATTTGGTGGAAAAGCGGCTTTGCTGGCTGTGGTGAGCAAAGATTTGACAGGCAGGATAAAGGCTGGCGACATTGTTAATAAAGTTGCCGTTATTGTTGGCGGGAAAGGCGGTGGTCGACCAGACATGGCCCAGGCTGGTGGTAGCATGCCAGACAAACTCGAGGAGGCAGTTAGCAAGGTGCCTGCTGTCATTGAGGAGCTGCTCAAGTAAGCTGCAGACAATTAGCTATAATAATAAGATTTTGTTAAACGCTGGTAAACGCATATGCGACTGAGGTCGTATATGCGTTTTTCGCATAAACCATAACTCGGATTCTGCCTCACTTTTATAAAAGTCATGCAGCATCGAAATAATAGTAAGCCAATGCAACAGTCTGATTCACAACGTATTGTCATCACCGGCGTGGGGCTTACCGCCCCCGGTGCATCATCGCTCGATCAGTTTAGAGCTAATCTTCTTGCCGGCAAAAGCGGCATAACAACTTTGGATCTTCGATATATGGGGGTCCACCCTGCCGGTATTTGTACGTTTGATGAGACAAAGTACCGTAAAAAAAAGGAAAACAAGCGCGGAAGCCGTGCCGGCTGTATTTCTGTGTACTGCGCTAATGAGGCTTTGGGAGACGCAGGGATAACCTTTGATGAGTATGATCGCAGTGCAACCGGAGTCTATTTAGGTCTTACTGAACATGGGACGGTGGAAACGGAAAACGAGGTCTATAATATAAGCAAGTTTGATTATAATGTGGATTATTGGACCCATCATCATAATCCACGAACCGTCCTTAATAATCCTGCCGGTGAGATTACGATGAATCTTGGCATTACCGGTCCCCATTATACCATTGGTGCTGCCTGTGCAGCAGGAAATGCAGCCCTTATCCAGGGGGCTCAGATGTTGAGATTGGGAGAGGTTGATCTTGCTCTTTGCGGTGGGATCTCAGAGTGTACGGGCTCTTTTGGCATTTTCGCCTCTTTTAAGTCCCAGGGAGCTCTGGCGGAGCATCCCGACCCGATTCGTGCCAGCCGCCCATTTGACATGGAGAGAAACGGGATAGTTATTTCAGAAGGAGGGTGTGTCTTTACCCTGGAAAGACTCGACAATGCGTTGAAAAGAGGGGCGAAAATTTATGGTGAACTCGCAGGGTATGCCATAAATTCCGATGCCAGAGACTTTGTTCTGCCGTATGGTCCCCGGCAGCAGCAGTGTATGGAAATGGCCCTTAAACGCGCAGGGATGGATGCTAGTGATATTACGATCGTCAATACCCACGCGACTGGCACACGCCAGGGAGATGTAGAAGAGTGCTCGGCTATCAGAAAGACTTTTGCTGGCTGTACCTCTACCTATATAAATAATACCAAGTCCAGTATCGGGCATGCGATGGGCGCAGCTGGTGTACTTGAGCTTGCCGGCAACCTTCCTTCTTTTACCGATAATTACGTGCATCCGACCATCAATATTGACCAACTAGATCCCGATTGTGCCATGCAAGGGTTGGTGAGTGGCGAACCGCACAAACTTTCTCGTGTCGATGCTGTACTGAACAACTCATTTGGCATGTTGGGGATAAATTCAGTGGTAGTTGTCAAGAGTTTTGTGGCGAGCTGAGGTGTTTCATGGTATGTTTTTCCGTTTTGTCCCTCGCCTGATTAATATGGGTAAGGACAGGGAAGAGCTATCAGTCTGGTCGTAGATTAATCGCAGGCTATTTAGCTGGTTTCCATATAATGAATACGACTCTTGGCTGAAGGGCTGCTGTTTGAAGAGTTTTCAATAAGCAACGGGGATGGAGTATGACTCGGGAAGAAATCAAGGATGTAATCCTTGAAATAATAGAAGATATTGACGAAGACGCAGAATTTGATAACCTCGACGCAGACGCGCCGTTACGTGATCAGCTTGATTTGGACTCAATGGACTTTTTGGATATTGTTATGGAACTGCGAAAGCGTTATCAGCTGCAGATTCCCGAGGACGAATATCCGGAATTGGCAAGTTTGACCAGTTGTGTTAACTACTTGGAGCCAAAGCTGAAAGACGCCTGAACTTGAGCAGGCAGGGTTGCGTCGGCATTGCTGCCCCTTAATCCTGCCCTTACTTTCCTTCCCACTTTTTTCTCTATGGCTGAGTATCAGCTGATTATCATTGGCGGCGGTTTATCTGGAATAGCTGCAGGCATTCGGGCTGCACGTTTCGGAGTCAAAACCTTACTTCTTGAACAGCACACCATTCCAGGAGGCCTGAATTCCTATTATTTCAGGCAGGGCCAAATACTGGAAACCGGATTGCATGCTATGACCAACTATGCTGCCTCCGGTAATAAGCGTGCGCCGTTAAATGTTCTTTTTCGCCAACTCAAACTTTCCAGAAAAGCATTTGCTACCCATGAGCAGGTGGGTTCTGAAATACGCTTCCCCGATGCCTTCCTTCAATTTTCCAACGATCCGCTTTTTCTTGAACAGGAAGTGGCACGATCCTTCCCAGAGAGTGTAGACAGATTTGTTTCCCTGAAAAAAAGTATTGCCGAGTATGATCCGTTTGCAGTGCAACCATGGAAATCTGCACGCGGGTTTCTTTCACAAACTCTTGGTAACCCTTTGTTGGAGGAAATGCTGCTGTTGCCGTTGATGGTATATGGTAATCCTGAGGAGCACGACATGGACATGGGGCAGTTTGTGATAATGTTCAGGTCTGTTTTTGAAGAGGGCTTTTTCCGGCCTGGTGGGACCATTCGAGAGTTTCTTACCATGCTACTTGACCAGTTCAAAGGTTTTGGTGGAGAGATCCGTTACCGTGCATTGGTGAAAGAGATCTACAGGGAGAAGGGGAAAGTTAAAGGTATACGGCTGGCCGATGGCGAGATTCTAACAGCAGATGCTGTACTCTCCACTGTAGGTATGCCAGAGACCATAAAGCTCAGCGGTTGGGATCTTCCGCAGCAGGCATACGGTGGGCGGATGAGTTTTATGGAAACCGTCTCCCTGGTTGACCAAAAGGCAAGAGAGGGGCTTGACAGTTCGGCAACAATCCTTTTCTATAATAAAAAATCGCAGTTACACTACCAGCGACCGGCAACATTTCTCGACCTTTCGTGGGGGGTCATCTGTTTTCCTGATAATTTCCAAGGGTTAGAGAAGGAAGAGCGTTTTCAGATCCGGAACACCAATGCTGCCAATTATGCATTATGGAAAGCTGCCGCTCCTGCTGAATATAAAGCGCTCAAACAGCAGTGGACCCATGCTGCGATAAGCAATGCAGAAGAGGTTATCGGCCCTTATAGTGATAATGTCATCTACCAGGATAGTTTTACACCACTAACGGTGGAACGTTTTACCAGAAAGGCGGAAGGTGCCATTTATGGGAGTCCTCTGAAGATAAAAGACGGTAAAACACCTTGGCCCAATTTGTTTATCGCCGGTACTGACCAAGGGTACTTAGGTATTGTCGGGGCTATGCTCAGTGGCGTTACAGTGATTAATCGACATATTCTTTCCTAGATACGGCTAAGCAATAGTTTAAAGGACATATGAAATATTCTTCTTTTGATACGCTTGAAAACTGCTATGACGTGGCTGTCATTGGATCAGGACTCGGCGGGATGACATGCGCAAACAGGCTTGCCAATGCCGGGCACTCAGTGTTGCTGCTCGAACACCACATCCAGCTTGGCGGTTTGGCGACTTGGTTTAAAAGGGGTGGGCATATTTTTGATGTTTCCCTGCACGGATTTCCCTACGGAATGGTGAAGACCTGTAAAAAATATTGGGGCAAAGAGATTCGTGACCGGATTGTCCAGTTACCGAAGATTGTTATTGATAACCCTCAATTTTCCCTGACTACTACTTTTAGTAAAGAGGATTTTATTCGTATCCTCCATGAGAATTTTGGTATCCCCGCTCAGACCGTCAATGATTTTTTTGCTACTGTTGACGGCATGAATTTCTACGACGATCAAACAATGACCACTAGAGAGTTGTTTGACACGTTTTTTCCGGGCCGAACCGATATACACCGTCTGCTTATGGAACCCATTTCGTATGCAAATGGGTCCACCATGGATGAACCTGCCATAACCTACGGCATTGTTTTTTCCAATTTCATGAACCGGGGGGTCTATACTTTTGAGGGCGGAACAGATACGCTTATTGGCCTGATGGCAAAAGAGCTGCAGCAAAACGGGGTCACCATTTGTACCGGTGCCAAGGTTG
The DNA here is from genome assembly GCA_030600525.1 of Desulfobulbus sp. Lineage (GTDB taxonomy): Bacteria > Desulfobacterota > Desulfobulbia > Desulfobulbales > Desulfobulbaceae > Desulfogranum. The sequence goes on from JAUVLX010000027.1 coordinate 10,138, forward strand.
AACAGGTTCTGGTCGATAACGGCAAAACCTGTGGGGTTATTGTCAACGGAAAAAAGATAACTGCAACCGCTGTTGTTTCCAATGCAGGCATTACCAACACCATTGACAACCTTGCCGGAAGGGAAGTGTTTTCCCCTGATTTCCTGGCCCAACATGATAAAGTTGAAGTGAATAATTCAAGTTGTCAGGTGTATTTTGGCATTCGTAAGGGAGAGACCATAGACGATATAGGCGATCTGTTGTTTACCTCCACCGCAGAGGAGTACTCTGCTGAGGAAATGCGTGACATGGAGACCAAGAGCCGGACGTTTTCAGTATATTATCCCAAAACAAGACCGGGAAAACCTGACTATACCATAGTCGCCTCCATGAACGCCAATTATACAGATTGGGCTGATTTAGAACCAAGCGAGTATCAGCAGGCGAAACAGGCAATGATCGAGAGGTGTCTTGTCGATCTGGAACGATATGTTCCGGATATAAGAAACAAGATTGATACCGTGGAATCTGCCACTCCCCGTACCTTCAATAGGTATACCTTGCATACTAGGGGAACCTCTTTTGGTACCAAATTTGAAGGCCTTGAAGTTTCCAGGTCGCTGCATAAGGCGCTACCCGGCCTTTATCATGTCGGTTCTGTGGGGATTATTATGAGCGGCTGGCTGGGAGCCATTAACTATGGCGTGATTGCAGCTCATGATGTTGACGGCTACCTGCGTGAGCAGGGGTGAGGTCGTTGTCGTCTGTAAGGACAACCGGAATGTTTACTTGAATATTACTGTGTAGGACTATGGCTGATTTTAAGGGAAAGAAAGCTGTTGTGACGGGTGCAACCCGTGGCATTGGAAAAGCAATCACGCTGTCGCTGCTTGCCGGTGGTGCTGATGTTATTGGGGTGTATGGTGCTAATAAAGAGGCAGCAAACCAGCTGGAGCAGGAGTGTACCCGTTTTGATGGCCGCCTGTCACTTCACCAACTTGACGTGAGTGACTATGCAGCCGTTGCTGCTTTTTTTGCCGAGGTGGAAGCCAAGTGTGATACCATGGACATCCTGGTTAATAATGCAGGGGTCCGGCGTGATGCTGTAGTGGCGATGATGAAAGAAGAGGACTGGCGCCGCGTCATTGATGTCAATCTGACAGGCGGCTATGCCATGTCTAAATGCGTACTCCCTCTCATGCTGAAACAGAAGTATGGTCGGATTGTTTTTATCACCTCACCCATGGGGCACCTTGGTTTTGCAGGTCAAGCCAATTATGCTGCTTCAAAGGCGGGGCAGATCGGTCTGATGAAATCGCTCTCCAAAGAAGTAGGTAAACGAAAAATTACGGTTAATTGTGTCTCACCAGGCTTCATTGCGACTGATTTTATTGATGATCTTAACGAAAATCAGATCAAGGAATACAAAAAGATGGTGCCGCAACGTCGTTTTGGAACCCCTCAGGATGTGGCGGATGCCGTTTTGTTTTTGGCTGGTGACAAGGCCTCGTATATAAACGGTGCTGTCCTTGAGGTTACCGGAGGGCTGTAGTGAAAATAAGCGATCAACACTATATTTCGTCCAGGATTCCTCACCGGGCCCCGTTTCTTTGGCTTGATGAAATTATAGATATCAGTGAAGAGGGGATTCGGGCTAAAAAGACGATTCCTGAAGACTTGGACCTTTTTCAGGGACATTACCCGGATTATCCTATTATGCCGGGAGTGCTGCTGTGTGAGGCCGTGTTCCAGGCTGGAGCCGTGTATATAAGCGAATTGCTTCACCAGCAGCAACAAAAAGGTGCCCCAGAACACGTTGGTGGCATACCTGTGCTCACCAGGATCCTGAATGCTAAGTTCAAGCGCGAGGTCGGGCCTGGAGACAAAATTGAAATTGCTGCATCCCTAACTGAAAGACTTGGAGCTGCCTGGTTTTTAAAGGGAAACGTCAGGGTTCGTGGTAAAATTGCCGTGCAGGTTGAATTTGCCTGTGCACTCAAAGGGGATTAAGTGGATTTTCTTGGTGTAACAGATCGAAAATTTATCATATTTGGACTAGCTAATAAAAAATCTGTTGCCTGCAGTATCGGGCGGGTGCTGGTCGACTCTGGTGCGGAGGTCATCCACGTGGTGAGAAGTGAACAGCGAGCGGAAACGGCTGCAAAGCTTTTTCCGGAAAGCAAGGTCTTTATTTGTGATGTCGAAAACGAAGAAAATATCGTTCAGGTTCGTGATCAGATTGAGAGTGTGCTTGACGGCCCTGTGGACGGCATTGTTCATTCAATAGCATTTGCCAATTATTCTGAAGGTCTCAAACCCTTCCATGAGACGCTCAAAAAAGATTTTCTCCAGGCTGTTGATGTCAGCTGTTTTTCCTTTATTGCAATTGCTAATCATTTTCGATCATTACTTGCAAAACAGGCTGCCCTGGTCACCATCTCCATCTCCACCACTCGAATGGCTGCTGAAAATTACGGCTACATGGCACCTGTGAAGGCTGCCCTGGAGTCCTCTATTTGCTTTTTGGCAAAAAGTTTTTCTGCTTTCTCTGAAGTCAGATTTAATGCTGTTTGTCCTGGTTTGCTGAAGACCTCTGCCTCTGCAGGCATCCCCGGGTATATTGATAGCTATCTTTTTGCTGAAAAGGCAACATTGCGTAAAAAAGCCCTCAAAACTGAAGAAGCAGCAAATGTTGCGGCCTTTTTGCTTTCACCCCGGTCCTCGGGTATTAATGGTCAATGTTTAGTCGTTGATGCTGGCATGGGCATGAATTACTTTGATGCCGAGATTGTGGCCAAGGCAGCTATCTGAAAACCGGGTGGTCAGGCAAGACCTACACTTTAAGGTGCATGAATACAGCCGCGGGGAAACATGCTAAACAAAGTTGTGCAGATGGCCAGACATACCGTTGCTGTCTTTTTCTCCAAAGAGACCCCGCTGTATGTGAAAATAATCCTTGGTAGCGGGTTGCTGTATGTGATCTCTCCCTATGATCTTATTCCTGAATGGGTACCGGTTGTGGGTATCCTCGATGATGTCGCTCTTGCTGTTCTCTTGATAACTTGGGCCCTGGGCTTCAATGCACCAGAAGACTAAGAACTTAACGCTGCATAATTACAATTTATCACTCCATAGATAATGCAATTTTCAAATGTTTGTCTGCACGAATTCGGCTATGTGTTGCCACCTGTCACTCTTACCTCTGATGATATAGAAGCCCGCCTTGCACCCCTGTATGAGCGGTTGAAACTCCCCCGCGGTCGGCTGGAGTTGATGAGCGGTATCAAAAGCAGGCGCTTGTGGAATAAAGGCACTCGGCCGAGTGAAGGCGCTGCTCAGGCAGGAAAGGTGGCTCTTGAACGTTCTGGCGTGGACAGGGCTGATATCGGTTGTCTGATTTTCACCTCTGTAAGTCGTGATATGATGGAACCGGCCACCGCTGCATTTGTCCACCGATCCTTGGAACTTCCCAATGCTTGCCATATATTTGATCTTTCCAATGCTTGCCTTGGTTTTCTGAACGGTATGATCATGCTTGCTAATATGATTGAACTCGGGCAGGTGAAGTCTGGTGTGATTGTTGCCGGAGAAACTGCTGAAGACTTGGTAGAGTCGACCATGCGCCACATGCTTGAGGAACATTCACTTACCAGGAAGAGTGTGAAACCTTTGTTTGCCTCTCTTACTATCGGTTCTGGTGCGGTTGCCATTGTAATGTCAGATAAGCGTGTTCGCGATACCGGCCATTCTTTGATCGGTGGCATCTGCAGGGCCAATACTGCCTATAACCACCTTTGCCAAGGGGGACAAAATTCCGAGCAAGGTACACTGATGTCTACTGATTCGGAGGAACTGTTACTCCAGGGGATTGAGACTGCTGCTGATTGTTGGCATGGATTTCAAAAGGAGCTTGGCTGGTCAGGAGAGGACGTAGACCGCTTTTTTTGTCACCAGGTAGGAAAAGCACATGCTCAGGCACTTTTCACTCGTCTTGAGCTGGACCCTCGTAAAAATTTTGAAACCCTGCCTGTCCTCGGTAATGTCGGTTCCGTGTCAGCACCTGTGACCATGGGGATGGGGATTGAGCAGGGTAAGCTTGGAGTAGGCCAGAAAGCAGCCTTACTTGGAATTGGCTCAGGGATTAATTCGCTGATGCTTGGCATAGAGTGGTAACCATGATGCACCAACTTACAGAGTATCCATTTAGTCCCAGGCGATTCAGGGTAGATGGAGGGGAGATGGCCTATCTTGATGAAGGGGAAGGGCCTGTGGTGGTCTGTGTGCACGGGAATCCTTCCTGGTCTTATCTCTACCGAAATCTGGTTTCTCAGCTTTCTGGTCAATTTCGTTTAATCGTCCCAGACCACCTTGGGTGCGGTTTTTCTGATAAGCCTTTGCAGTATGACTATTCTCTTCAAAACCATATTGCCAATCTTGAAGCTCTTTTAACTCATTTGCAGATTCAAGAGTGCATGCTGGTGGTCCACGACTGGGGCGGCGCAATAGGTATGGGCTGGGCTGGGAGAAATCCTGAGATTGTAAAGAGGATGGTGGTCTTGAATACAGCTGCTTTCAGGTCAAAACGGATACCTTTTCGCATTGCTGTCTGCCGTTGGCCGGTTATCGGTGATTTTTTGGTCAGGGGGCTTAACGGGTTTGCCCGGGCTGCTCTTTTTATGGCTGTTACCAAAAAGATGCGCAGGGATGTGGCAGCTGGTTTTTTAGCACCCTATGATAGTTGGAAAAATAGAATTGCGATTCTCAGGTTTGTTCAGGATATACCGCTGAAAGCAGATCACCCCTCTTGGGACAGTCTGGTGGAAGTCGAACGTTCCCTTGAAAGACTGCAGCAGCAGCCCATGCTTATCTGCTGGGGAGGGAAGGATTTTTGTTTTACCCGACATTTTTATGACGAGTGGCTGGCTCGTTTTCCAGATGCCCAAGGGCATTATTTTCCTGAGGCTGGCCATTACGTACTGGAAGATGCGTTATCAGAAATTTATCCTCTAATAAAACGTTTTTTAGAACAGCAAGATAGCGGTCATGATAGATTATAATATCGGAAATGTGCTTGAACAGGTTGCCCAGAAACTGAAAGACAAGAGAGGGCTTGCAGCACTGCGTAAGGGCGTCTGGCGGTCTTGGTCATTTCAGGAGTTGTCAGCCATTGCCAATAATTATGTCGGGGAACTCCATGACCTTGGAATAAAGAAAGGGGACAGGGTAATGCTGATGGTCCGGCCATCTGTTGAGTTTATCTGCCTGACTTTTTCCCTGTTTCAACTTGGAGCGGTGGTTATTCTGATTGATCCCGGCATGGGGTATAGAAATCTATTGCGCTGCATTGGTGCTGTGAGGCCAGATGTTCTGATTGGTATCCCCAAGGCGATTTATTTCAGCAAAATTTTTTATAAACCGTTTGTTTCCCTTCGCACCCGGATTTGTGTAGGGCGTTCTTTATTGTGGCGGGGTCCCTGTCTGGACGGGATTGATGACTCTGTCACAAAATTAGAAAGGTCTGATCTCCCTCATTTCAAAGCCGACGTCGATGATCTGGCAGCTATTATTTTTACCACAGGATCTACCGGGCCTCCAAAGGGCGTTCAGTATACACATGGGATTTTTCATGCTCAGCTGGAACTGATCAGGGATTACTTTGGCATCGGAGAAGGAGATGTCGATCAACCAGGGTTTCCGCTTTTTGGCCTTTTTTCAATTGCCTTGGGAGCGACTGCTGTTATTCCGGACATGGATCCGACCCGTCCTGCCAAAGTTAATCCAGAGAAGTTCGTTAAATCCATATTGGAGTATGGGGTCACCTATTCTTTTGGCTCTCCAGCCATCTGGAACGTGGTCAGTCGATATTGCCTGGAAAGCGGAATCAAGCTGCCTGTCAAAAAGATTCTCATGGCCGGTGCTCCGGTACCGGGAACGCTCACCCAGAGGCTGCAACAGGTAATGGTTGATGACGGTGAGATATTTACACCCTATGGCGCAACAGAAAGTCTTCCCATAGCTGCAATAGAGGGGCGTGAGGTGGTCAGTGAAACCTGGCCACAGACGCAGCAGGGACGAGGGACTTGTGTTGGCAGGCCATTACCGGGGATTACGATTAAAGTAATAACTCCTTGTGATGGACCGTTGTTTGAGTGGGAAAAGGCTGTTGAATTGCGTACCGGAGAGATCGGGGAAATTGTCGTTAAAGGAGCGGTTGTTACCAGGGCCTATGACAGTAATACTCATGAAAATGTCCATTCTAAAATTACTGATGGGCAAACGTTTTGGCACCGAATGGGGGATATGGGCTACTTTGATGAGCTGGGACGATTGTGGTTTTGTGGTCGAAAGGCTCACCGGGTGTTTACGAATTTAGGAATTTTATACACTATTCCCTGCGAGGCAATTTTTAACGAACACCCTTTAGTCTTTCGTTCTGCTCTCGTCGGGGTGGGGAAAAAAGGCAAGCAAAGGCCAGTATTAATAGTTGAGCTTAATCAGAAAATTCGTAACCAAGAAATGCTGTTTCAGCAACTAAAGGCGTTAGCCACAGCAAATACTTTGACCCAGGAGATAGAGAGCTTTCTCGTGCACCCTGGTTTCCCAGTTGATATACGGCATAATGCCAAGATTTTTCGTGAGCAATTGGCTCTTTGGGCCAGACGTAAAGTACGCTGCCATGATTGATGAAAACCGGTGACCTGGTCAGGCCATTCGTTAAATAACGTGTAGATGCATATCCTATGAAAAATGTACTGGTAACTGGTGGCGGAGGTTTTATTGGCCAAGCCATTGTACGGAAATTGATCGGTAAGGGGTTGCAGGTCAATGTGGTTGGACGTAATTCCTATCCGCAGTTGGCTGCCATGGGGGTGCACTGTCATCAGGGTGACATTCGTGATTTGGATTTTTTAAAAGCCAGTTTTAACGGAATAGATACCGTCTTTCATGTCGCTGCAAAGGCCGGGATATGGGGAACGAAAGAAGAATATTTTTCAATCAACACCCAGGGAACCCAAAATGTTATTGCTGCCTGCCAGAAAGCATTAGTTTCTGCTCTGGTCTATACCTCGACACCATCAGTTGTGTTTGATCGTGCTCCACTTGCAGGCGCAAATGAAAGCTTGCCATATGCAACCCGTCCACTATGCCATTATGCCGCAAGTAAGATTGAAGCCGAAAAAAAAGTGCTGACAGCAGATGATAATGGACTCCGGACTGCGGCTATCCGTCCACATCTTGTATGGGGGCCGGGTGATCAGCATCTTATTCCTCGATTACTTGAACGAGGTAGGGAGGGGAAGCTTAAAGTTGTCGGCAAGGGCGACAATATGGTGGATATTAGTTACATCGATAATGTTGTCCATGCTCATATTCTTGCTGCAGAAAACCTACACACCAGTGGTTCAGCTGGTGGAGAGGCGTTTTTCATTGGTCAAGAGCAGCCGGTGCATCTTTGGGAATGGATTAATAGTCTGTTTGCAAGGGTTGGCATTGAGCAGGTCTCTAAAAAAGTACCGTTTTCTCTAGCTTATCTGGCTGGAGCAGTCCTTGAGGGGATATTTGGCTTGATTCGATGTAGAACGGAGCCCAAAATGACACGTTTCCTTGCTCACCAATTGGCACATTCGCACTGGTTTAATCATGAAAAGGCAAAGGATATACTCGGTTACCAGGAGCAGGTAAGTACAGCTGAAGGGATGTCGCTATTAGTGTCTTGGGTGGGTCGTGAAACTGTGTAATAATGACAATGGAAGGTCTTTCATGGGTAATAATACCCCTCTGAAGTCATCCGTTTTCCGTGTTTG
>JAUVLX010000241.1 GCA_030600525.1 Desulfobulbus sp.
GGTTTGTTGTCGTCATCAAAGTAGGCGTCAACAGCATATTCTTCCCCTTCAATGATAGACTCCACAACAAATGTGTCGCTGCTCAATACCTCTCCAGGAAAGACGCGGGCTGTCTCTTCTGTAACCTGACATATCTCAGCCTGTACCACTGCCCATTCTTTCGGATTATTGACCCGATACACTCCGGCGCTGATAAAACCTACATTTGGCTTTATGATAAAAGGTCTGCCAACACTTTCAAAAGTCAGCGCAGAGATCTCCTGTGCTGATACTTTACGGAAAGTGATGTCTGGGAAGAGGACTGCGGTAGCTTTTCTGAACTTTGATTTATCCTTAAACAGGTCAATCTTTTTCGCCAGAACAGAATCGGTACCAAAGGTCTCCGTTATCCAAGATATTGCATTTTCACTATTGCTGTATAACCACCTGAAATTTTCTTTTTCCAGATGTAGAGCAGCCTCTGATGGTGAAATTAAATTAGCCTCAGAAGAGACAGATTGACGTGCAAAATCATTTGCCAACAGTGGCATTTGGGATTCAACAAGAAATTTTTCTGCCACATCTGAGATATACGGTTCATCTATAATAAACATATCGTATTTTCTGTTTGTTGTAGGGGTGCATAAAAAAGTACTCCTGGTATTACTCTTTAGGTGTCAGCTTACAGCGTTTCAAGGGCTTGAGAGAAATCAGCAATGATATCATCGATGCCCTCAATCCCCACTGAGACCCTTATCAACTCAGGCAAAACTCCAGCCTTAATTTGGTCTTCTTCACTGAGCTGACGGTGAGTCATGCTGGCAGGGTGGAGAACTCCGGTTCTCACGTCAGCCACATGGACAACTCGTTCAGCGAGCTGCAGTGCATCCATCACACGTTCTGCAGCCGCACTGCCGCCCTCCACACCGAAGGTTAAGACACCGCTTCCCGCCTTCATATATTTCACACAGAGGTCATAGTTGGGATCACTCTTAAGACGAGGATATTTAACCCAGGTGACCTTTTCATGACCTTCTAAATACTCTGCCAACTTGAGTGCATTGTCACTATGCCTTTCCATACGTAGATGCAGAGTTTCCAGTCCCTTGTTGGAGAGGAAAGCATTCTGCGGACTCATATAGCAGCCAATGTCACGCACCCATTGCACTCTTGCCTTGACGATATAAGCACTCGCACCAAAGGTATCTACATACTTGAGGCCATGATAGGATTCGTCAGGCTCTGTCAGGCCTGGAAACTTGCCGTTTGCCCAGTTAAAAGTTCCTCCATCCACAATCATCCCTCCGACACTTGTGGCGTGGCCATCCACATACTTTGTTGTTGAGTGAACGACAATATCAGCACCAAGTTGGAGTGGATTACAGAGATAAGGGGTAGGAAAGGTGTTATCCACGATAAATGGAACATCCATCTCTTTCGCGATTGCCGAAAATTTTTCGAAATTCAGCATATCAGTACCCGGGTTTGACAAGCTCTCGCCAAAGAGGAGCTTAGTATTGGCTTGAAAGGACTGTTTCACCTCTTCAGGAGAGGCTTCGGGAGAGACAAAACTTACCTCAATCCCAAGTTTTTTCATCGTATGCTTAAAGAGATTGAACGTTCCGCCATAGAGCGTTGAAAGGGCAACAAAATGATCGCCAGCCTCACAAATATTAAGCACCGAAAGGGTTGATGCGGTCTGCCCTGAAGAAAGCGCAAGGCCACCTACACCACCTTCAAGTGCTGCCATCTTATTCTCAAAGACTTCGACCGTAGGGTTGCTGATCCTGGAATACATATGCCCTGGAACCTTTAAATCAAAAAGATCCGCAATGGCTTGACAGCTATCATATTTATAGGTGGTACTTTGTACAATGGGGTTAACGCGTGGCTCTCCGTTCTTAGGCGAATAGCCGCTCTGGACAGCCTTTGTCTCTATACTCCAATCTTTCATTCTTCTAACCTTAGTGTAAAAAAACTCTTTAAATACCACCTAACGTGGTTCTTCAGGAACAGCGCTATCAACAGTTATGATTGACAAAATAATACTGATAATGAATAAATTAAAGTTAAACATTATAAAACACAGGTTAAGCCATGCTTAAAATGATTGACTTAAACAAGTTGAAAGTTTTCTACTATATTTACACCTACAACAGTATCAGTGGTGCCGCAAAAGAGCTCAATGTTACGCCCTCTGCAATCAGCCAGAATTTGAAAAACCTGGAGGGCGAGATAAAGACACGCCTCTTTACCCGACTTCACAAAAAACTTATTCCAACAGCAGAGGCAAAAGCACTCATTCATATTCTGGAACCATTTTTCTTTGAACTGGAAGAGGGATTGAAAAATTTCATTCATGGCAAAAAAATGCCTTACGGGATGCTACACCTGGGTGCTCCTGTTGAGTTCGGCAAAACCTATCTGCCACGGATAATCAGTCAATTCAGAAAGGAATATCCCGATGTGACCTTTTCGCTCACCTTGGGAAATCAAGAGACTCTTCTAGCAATGATAGCAGCAGGAGAATTGGACTTTGCTATTGTGGACCTCTTTCTCAAACAAAAATCGTATGCCAACAAGATAAACCAGTACCACGTTGAGGCGATCATAAATGAAGAGATCATCCTTGCCTGCTCGAAATCATATTACCATCAGTATATCAAAGACGACCTCTCCTTGGAAAATCTTCTCAGGCAGAATTTTATTTCTTACGATCATAACTTCCTTGCTATAAACGGCTGGTTTAAGCATCATTTTGGTAAACAGTCGGTGAAGATAAACGCGGTGCTCACTGTAGATAGTATTCAAGCAGTCCTGGCGGCAATTGAAAATGATATTGGCCTTGGTGTTATCACCTCGAACCAGATGCATACAGGAGGTATCATTCCCATAACCACGAGCAAAAAAGAAATAGTCAATACAATTTCATTGATCCAACTCAAGGATAAAGTCCCCACCTTCACCGATAAAACATTTCAGATTTTCCTCAAAACAGCACTGCAAAAATAGATGTAAATAATGTGCGATTCCTGATAACGGTCTGATTTTGTAGTTAATATCATCGTTTCTACAACATTAAAAGCTGAGCTCTTTTCATTGGGGGTCATCTTTTTTGGTTGTATAAAAGTCCTAACCATTGCGCATGCAACACACAGCCTTATCGTGAGGCAATCATTCAAGAAGCTATTAACAGGCGGGTCCTTGCAGCTTAGCTTGAACAAAGATTCAAAAACAAATTCAACAGATTTTTTGCATCTTCCTGATGATGTTTTACTTTGTATAAGTATAAATCATACGAATTTGACGCCCCGGCGCCTCAGCATGAAATGAATTTTAAGTGGAAAGGGAAAATGAATTTTTTGCATACAATGGTAAGGGTAAAAGACCTTGACCAGTCTATTGTTTTTTTTACAAAAAAACTTGACCTGGTTGAAACAAGAAGAAAAGACTATAAGGACGGGCGCTTCACCCTTCTCTACCTTGCAACGGCACCTGGAGAACCTGAAGTGGAACTTACCTATAACTGGGATCAGGAGACCGCTTATAGTGAAGGGAGGAATTTTGGTCACTTAGCATTCAGTGTCGAGAATATCTACGATTACTGTCAAATGTTAATGGACAAAGGAATTACCATTCTACGGCCACCACGGGACGGTCATATGGCATTTATCCGTACCCCTGATCAGATTTCTATTGAACTCCTGCAAGAGGGAGAAAAGCTCCCCGCCGTGGAACCATGGGCCTCCATGGAAAACAAAGGGAGCTGGTAGAGAGTGGTCGGCAAAATCGATATTTTTCGGCAAATTGAGTTCGCTGTATTATTTTTTCTATTACCAAACCTTTAACCCTCTTTTACGATTATTGATCTCGATCATGTTGAACAGGAGTTCGCAATTGAAACAGTCATGGCAAAATACGCTGGAATCACTCTCGCGTCCGGAATTTTCGGTCGCTTTAAAGGGGATTCGTCGAGGGATAGAAAAAGAGTCCCTACGGGTCAATGATGATTCCAGCTTAGCCTCAACTGCCCACCCTGCCCACCTCGGCTCACCACTGACCCATGCGTGGATAACCACCGACTATGCCGAAGCTCAGATGGAATTTATCACGCCGGTGGGCACCGAGGCGGAAGAAACTCTCAGAATCCTCGCCGACATCCATCGGCATGTATATCGCCATCTCGGTGATGAATTACTCTGGCCTGTCAGCATGCCCTGCACGGTTGAAACAGAGGATGATATTGAGCTGGCACGCTATGGCAACTCCAATGCTGGCAAAATGAAAACCATTTATCGCCAGGGACTAAAAAATCGCTACGGTAGCATGATGCAGACTATCGCCGGAGTGCATTACAACTTTTCCATGCCAGAAAATTTCTGGCCGGTATGGCAACAAATCCAGGGTGACCGGCAACCACTCCAGGACTTTATCTCTGAGAGTTATCTCGGACTGATCCGGAATTTTTTTCGCTTTGGTTGGCTGGTCCCGTACCTTTTTGGTGCTTCTCCAGTCGTTGATGCTTCATTTATAAAGCATGCACGCAGTAAATTACCTCTGAAAAAGAGAGGCCAAGAAAGCTATTATATGCCACAAGCCACCTCCTTAAGGATGAGCAAACTCGGCTATAATACCAAAGAGCAAAACAATCTGCCTATCAGCTATAACAGCCTCCCAGAGTTTGTCAGCGGTTTGCACCAGGCAGCGAGCCAGTCCAATCCGGTATTTGAAAAAATTGGTTTGAAGAGAAAGGGGGAATATCAACAACTGAACGCCAATACGCTGCAGATGGAAGGTGAACTCTATGGTCCGATTCGACCCAAGCGGGTCATCAAAAGCGGTGAGAAGCTCTCCGATGCCCTGCAAGGCAGGGGTGTCGAATATATCGAAGTCCGTTCTTTGGATGTCAACCCTTATGCTGCAACGGGGGTAGATCTGGATCAGGTTAACTTTCTGGATGTTTTCCTGACATTTTGCCTGTTAAAAGACAGCCCCGATTTTTCCCGGCAACAGCAACGCATAGCTAAGCAAAATCTGAATAAGGTCGCAACCTGTGGCCGTGACGTATCCTTGGAACTGCTGGATGGTGAGAATCCAAGATCCCTTAAGACTTGGGCCGAAGATATTTTTTCTGACTTGGCTGAAGTAGCACGGTTACTCGATAAGGCAGACCAAGGTGAAAATTTCCTGGCTGCTCTGAACCGCCAACATCAAAAGCTGAAAGATCCCGCGCTAACACCCTCTGCAAGAATGTTAAAGGACATGGCAGAGCAAGAACTGGAGGTCAACGAGCTGGCATTGAGCCTTGCTAAAAAACATCGCCGCAAACTACTGAAAACTGACTATACGCAATTACAGGACGGGGAGTTTGAATGGGAGGCAGTGGCTTCTCGGCAGAAGCAAAGGGAACTTGAAAAAGCAGAGACATTAAGCTTTGACGAGTTCCTTCGCCTCACATTTAACAGCTCCCCTTCAGCTCCCTTGCCATCAAAAAAATTCAAGGGGGAGTGTTTCCCATGGCCGCCCCTGCCATGGCACCGTAACGCTTCGTGCAAAATTGTTTGTTGCGACTCGTTAACATAACAAGATCAGAAAGGCTTATAAGCTTTCACATATTTTCCACTTCATTATTTGATCGGAATAGCGAGCAACAAAAAAAGGCCAAAATCT
>JAUVLX010000237.1 GCA_030600525.1 Desulfobulbus sp.
TTAGGTTAGCTTTGGGTGATCTAATTGAACAAAGCCGCAGGCGTAGTTGTGCTACGTTGAGGACTTTGTGATTGAAGATCAGCCAAAGATGACCTGAAGATGCGATGCGAGATGTTCAAGTTATTTCCGGACAACTCCTTACGGTAAATGGGCGCAACTGGTTTTTTTAGTGCTTCGTAGAGAGTCGACCGGATATGGTAAAGATCCGGTCGACTTATTATCAGAGTGTGAAGGATGAGCTGCTTGAAGGCAAGGTTGTGGAAAAAAAGGCGATTTAAATCTCGACTTCAATAAAATCAGCTTCATTGTTGCGGAGGGTCAAGGTACTGCCCATCACCCGCAAGGCGACCGGGTCGTTGAGTGGTGCCCGTTGTTTTATAGTAATTTTGCTACCAGGTACCAGGCCCATTTCTCTGATCCGCCGCCCCAACTCACCGCCCGCTCGGACAGCAGTAATGGTACCGCTTTGGTTAATCGACATTTTTCTAAGATTGACGATGGTCATAGTAAGTATGTTATTTGAGTAGTGATTATTTGGTCAGTAAAGTGAGGTACTGTTTTTTTCTCACTTTTTATTTTTTCCTGCGAGCTTAGCCCAACTGTCGCGTAATGTGACAATACGATTAAAAACAGGATGTTGTGGTAAACTGTCTTCACTGTCTATGCAAAAATACCCCTGACGTTCGAATTGAAATCTGTCGCTGACGGAGGCATCCACAAGACTTGGCTCAAGACGGCAATTAGTCAGTACCTGCAGGGAATCGGGGTTTAAAAAGTCTTTGAATGAAACTTCTTTGTCAGCATCCGGAAATTCTTCGGTAAAAAGTCTGTCGTACAACCGTACTTCTGCCTGTAGGGCATGGGCTGCGGAAACCCAGTGAATGGTGCCTTTCACCTTGCGACCGTCCGGCGCATTTCCGCCACGGGTCGCGGGGTCATAGGTGCAGTGTAATTCTACGACTTCTCCATTTTTATCTTTTATCACTTGAGTGCAGGTAACAAAATAAGCATATCGCAGCCGAACTTCTCTGCCCTCAGACAGGCGAAAGAATTTTTTGGGTGCATTTTCCATAAAGTCGGAACGCTCAATGAACAGTTCCCTGGAAAAAGGAATCGTGCGTTTACCCATATCTGGGTTTTGAGGGTGGTTCAGTGCTTCCAGTGTCTCGGTGGAGTCTTCTGGATAGTTGGTGATAACGACCTTTAACGGGTCGAGAACACCTAGTACCCGAGGAGCATTAGGGTTAAGGTCGTCACGGATGGCATTTTCCAATATACCCATGTCTATCCAGGACTCTTTTTTGCCAACCCCTATACCGTCACAAAAAGTTCTGATAGATGCAGGGGTGTACCCCCGGCGGCGTAGTCCTGACAGGGTTAGCATCCTGGGGTCATCCCATCCCGACACTAGAGACTCCTTAACAAGTTCGAGCAGTTTACGTTTACTGGTAACCGTGTAGTTGATGTTGAGACGTGCAAATTCTATCTGCTGCGGATGGCAGGGTGTCTGCAACGTGTCCAGCACCCAGTCATAGAGTGGGCGGTTGTTTGCAAACTCCAGGGTACACAGGGAATGGGTGACATTCTCAATCATATCTGACAAGCAATGGGTGAAGTCATACATTGGATAAATGCACCACTTGTCGCCTGTGCGATGATGGCTGGTTTTCATGACCCTGTACAGTACCGGGTCGCGCATTAAGAAATTAGGAGATGCCATATCTATTTTGGCACGGAGCACGCAGACGCCTTCCTCAAACTCACCGTTGCGCATCTGTTCAAACAGCTCCAGGTTTTCTTCCTTACTACGGCCGCGATACGGGCTTTCCTTACCTGGTTCTGTAAGCGTACCCCTATACGTTCGCATTTCTTCGCCGTTGAGGTGACAGACATAGGCCTTGCCCATTTCGATCAGTTTCACCGCAAAACTGTAGAGTTGGTCAAAGTAATCTGATGCATAATAGAGATGCTCTCCCCAGTCATAACCCAGCCAGTGAAGGTCTTTTTTTATTGCTTCAACATATTCGTTGGACTCTTTCCCCGGATTGGTATCGTCAAAACGGAGATGACAAGTGCCTTTGTTTTCTGCAGCCGCTCCAAAGTTGAGGCAGATGGATTTGGCATGGCCAATATGCAAAAAACCATTGGGCTCTGGTGGAAAGCGGGTAGTGATTTCCTTGTGTTTTTTGGTGGCTATATCTTCAACAATGATCTGACGGATAAAGTCCAGCGGCCTCTCGGTCTTGGGCGTTTCTGTGTTCATGTGTAAGTGAGACCCTTTTTTCAGTTGGATGGATATAGGCGACTGATGTCGCTCAACCTAGCTACGACCTTATCTTGACCAAGAGTGTTCAGTATATCAAACATAGATGGACCTGCTAACTGGCCGGTGAGTACCGTCCGCATGCCGTTGATAAGGATACCGGGTTTAATGGCAAGCTCGTCAGCTAACTCTCTTGTGGTTTGTTCGGCTATTTCCTGATCAAAGGAAGAAAGGTCGGCAAATCGTTTGCTTAACTCTTTGAACCATTGGACAAGGTCAGGGTGTTTCAGAATATTCTTTTTCAGTGGTTTTTCTTCAATATCATAGCTGTCTGAAAAATACGCTCTGCCACGAGTTGCAAAGTCGTCAAGTGTATGAAAACGGTCTTTGATCAGGTCAAGGGTGGCAAGGTACCATTCACGCCTTTCTTCTGCATAGGACGCGTCCCAGAGTTCGTAATCTTTAAGTTTTTGCTCTACCAGTTGAGCAAGATCTTCTGTGTCAATAGTTCGCAGGTAATGCTCGTTTATCGAAATCAACTTAGGGTCGGTGAAGAATTTTTGATCACCGGGACGATAGTTGAAAATAGAGTTGACTTTACTCATTCTCTCTAGAGTGAATGCCTCTATAAGCTCCTCACGTGAAAAGAACTCTTGTTCTGTTCCTGGGTTCCAGCCAAGCAGGCAGAGGAAGTTGCACAAGGCCCAGGGAAGAAAACCTTTATCCCTGTAAAATTGAACCGCGACTACTTCACCGTGGCTGCGTTTTGAGATTTTTCGTTTCTGCAGGTCAAGGGTTAACGGCATGTGCGCAAAAATGGGTAAGGGCGCTTCAAGTGCTTCGTATAAAAGGACTTGGCGGGTGGTGTTGGTCATGTGGTCTTGTCCTCTGATAACGTGCGAAATGCGGTCACGAATATCATCCACAACATTACAGAGCAGGTAAAGTGGCTTACCATTGGAACGGACAATCACAAAATCTTCAATTTCGCTGTATGCCCTTTCAATAGTTCCAAGTACTTTATCGTGGTAAACGAGGATTCCTTCACGTTTAGGTACCTTGAAACGGATAACAGAGGGGAGCCCTTGTTGTTCCTTGGCAGCAACTTGCTCAGGAGTAAGGTTTCGGCAGGTGCCGTCATAGCCTACGGTTGTTTTTTGGGCAAGGGCTTGTTCCCGTTTTTTATCCAGCTCTTCTTTGGTACAAAAACATTTATAGGCGTACCCACTGGCGAGGAGGTTTTGAGCGGCCTGTACATGCTCATTGGCGAATTCAGTTTGAAAATAAGGTCCTTCATCCCATTGTAGGTCAAGCCAGCGAAGTCCTTCAAGGATGCCGTCGATGGATTCTTGAGTGGAGCGTTCTGCGTCTGTATCTTCAATGCGAAGGATGAGTTTCCCGTTGTGTTTTTTAGCAAAGAGCCAGTTGATTAAAGCTGTTCGGGCTCCGCCGATATGCAGATAGCCAGTTGGACTTGGAGGAAAACGAACGCGAACATCTACCATGAGGGTACTCCTGATTATTTTAAATGGGTGTTGATATAAAAGGATGAAAAGCAAGTAAAGATAACGGTTGATGCATGGAATCGTTTGTATTTTGAAGGATGATATTTTATATGCAATCGCTTGGTAGTCCGATTTTCAACCAACAATGTTTTTTCTATCTATACTTAAGATAAATAAAAAGCGTATATATATAGCTCTTCACCGGTGAATCTTCAAGGGGAAGGTAAGAAGGATTTTTTTTTGCGTTTTCTTGGAATTTTGCAGTTGAAAAAAATGTATGAAATTGGAAGGGAAGCATGAAGGTTATAAAAGTACCCCCCGTCCATTGATGGTGCTTGGGTGTAGAAGCGGTTGGGGGATTGGGAACAATGGTAGGTTGCCGAACAGGAAGATATCGCGGTTGTGCTGTCCCTTCTCACTGTTTTTAGTGTTGTGGCAGGCCGTTAATGGCATTATACTATAATTTTTGTTGTAGGTAGATTACGGGTTGCTGTAAAAGTGGACGACGCTAGGTACTACCTGCTTATTGCCAGTTGATAAGAAAAAATGAGTGAAGAGCAAAATATGATTGAAGATCTTTCCAGTTGTGATGAATGTCCCGATGGAATGGTAAAGGATGAAGCCGGGCGTTGTGTCATGCCACAGGTTACCTTTGTCTCGTTTGTACTTTCTTTAAATACGTCAGCTTTATTTCACATGGGAGAATTGGCCCATCCTGAGAGCGGTGAAAAGGTAATTGACAGCGATTTAGCTAAACACACCATAGATACTCTTGGTCTGCTTGCAGAAAAAACAAAAGGCAATCTTGATGTTGATGAACAAGAGCTTTTAACCAGAGTGGTATACGATTTGAAAATGAAATTTGTCGGCCTCTCTCGTTCCTAAATTTGTTGATTGGTGAAATATGGAGTGTTCCTCATCGATTCAGGTAAAGGCACCTGCAAAGATAAATTTTTTCCTCAAGGTTACCGGCAAAAGAGGAGACGGGTATCATACCATTGCTTCTTTGATGCAAAAGGTAACATTGTATGATCATTTGCAACTGCAGCTTGTCGATTCTGGGGAAATTATACTGCATTGCCCAGATAATGCGTTGCCAACAGATGATACCAACCTCGCCTACCGGGCAGCACACATTTTTTTGCAGTCAGCGCAAGAACGGATCGGCACTTCTGTGTGTGGGGTGGATATCACCCTTCTGAAAAATATTCCGATTGCCGCCGGGCTCGGAGGTGGGAGCAGTGATGCTGCTGCGGTTCTTTTAGGGCTTAACTCGCTCTTTGGAGACCTGTTTTTCGAGCAGGAGCTGGCCGTCATGGGTGTACAATTAGGGGCAGACGTGCCTTTTTTTGTTGATAGTAGTTCTGCTTGTTGGGCCGAAGGTATTGGCGAAATGTTAGAGCCTATTGTCAGTTTTGATAACCTCTCCATCCTTTTGGTGAATCCTGGCTTTTTTGTGTCGACAAAGGAAGTCTATGAAAAGTTTCCGTTGACAAACGAGGAAAAGGGCCTTATGGTAGACGGCTCGCGTATCGAGTTATGGAAACATGCGTGGCAGGATAGCGTTTCGTGTCAAGTGTTTCCGTGGGCTGCGTTACAGAACGACTTAGAGCAAGTGACAACACATATGCATCCCGAGTTAGAAGACATCAAAAAGGACTTAATCGCTCAAGGAGCGCTGGTTTCGATGATGTCTGGTTCCGGACCTACGGTCTTTGCAGTATTTGAAGATCGTCAGCGGGCGCAAAAATGCTGTCATTTTTTCAATAAACAATATGGTTCGGTCTTTGTTACCTCTCCAGTTACCTGAATTGATGTTGAGAAAAAAAATATAATGCAAAAAAGGTTGGGGCGTCGTCAAGCGGTAAGACACAAGGTTTTGATCCTTGCACTCGGGGGTTCGAATCCCTCCGCCCCAGCCAGTTTACTTTCTTAAT
>JAUVLX010000080.1 GCA_030600525.1 Desulfobulbus sp.
TTGCAATTGTTCTCTTCAATTTGACGCCTCCATTTTTATGAAAAGGATGTGGTGTGAACCCACCTCAATAAAACGATAAAGCCTACTCAATATTTGAATTTATACAAAACAGATTTTTCGTTACACTTATTTTTTTTTCCTGCGTACCAGAAGGCTTTATCGTGAAAGGAATGAGAACACCTAAGAACGATTGGCATTTTCAACTTGCCTGTACAGGAAGCAAAAGTCGGTGGTTGTCATCCTCAAAGGAGTGCAATATTGTACTGTTAGATGAGGTGACGTAGTAAAAACTTCGGTTTGCGATGTTGTGGCATTTTTTATGGTACGAAGGCATATACAGGGTATACCTGTGTTGTAACTAATACACCTTTCAGCAAATGATGGATTTTGATGAGTCCGTCAATTGGAACTATTTGTTGTGTTGATAGGGGATGCGCACAACTGGTAGTTGTCGAGATATCTTGAGAAGAGCGGTGCAGGCTGATGGTTTTACATGGAGGTCGGCGATGAAAGACTTGTTTGCGGTGGTCGTATTTTTATCAGTCATGATAATTAGTGAGGGCAGCTCTTTGTCCGCCCTTGTCACTGGAACCGGCGATGGAGCTGCTGATGAATTACGAAGTTCTGTTCTCTCTTTGGATAAGGTGGTCCGCAATACCATGAAGACCATCAACGAAAATCCAGGAACAACCCTTTTAACTTCTCAGGAAACAAGAGAACTCAAAGAGTTCGCTCTCTATTTACAAACCAGGGTAGTCTTTTATTGTGAACAACTGGCATCCCAGTTTCCTGTACAGTCTATGGCTGACCTGCCATGTCCTCCTCCCCCCAATAATCCTGTCGGTTCTGGCCTCACCTTGCCGCCTCTTGCAGCAACGGGAAAGGAGGAAATTGATAACCTAGAACAACAGCTGACAGAATCAATGGGGGCTTTTGATGAGATGTTGCTGGCCGAAGAGATTCGTATTGCCAGTCATCGGTCGAACTCCTCAGAGCGGGAGCGTGGGGACACGGGTGGACAGGGGGCGGTACAGAGAGATGTCCAGGCTGAAAAGGATGCAGTTAAAGGCGATAAAGTCCGAGCGGGACGCGAAAAGACAGGTGAGGCAGCAGGCGGACAGGACAAGGACGCTGCCGGTGTAGGACAGGTCCCTGATCAGGGACGGACACCCTCTGTCTCAAACAATGGTGCCCCCGGAAAGCTGGTGATTGATGATGATATCGTTGCCAGGCAATTGAGGGAGGCTGCGGAAAAGGAACAGGATCCCCAGCTTAAGGAAAAGTTGTGGCAGGAGTATTGGAAGTATAAGGGGAAAAAGATGTAACGATAGACGCTTGGAGGGAGTTGCTGTGGTGAAGTGGAAAGGTGCCGTAGCCTATTGGCTGATTGTGGTGATGATGACCGGCGGGTGTGCATCAATACCCAAAAACCAGGTTGCTGATCAGGTGCGACCGTTGACGGTAGATGGTGAGATAGAAGAAGAAAAGCTTCTCAACGTTTCGATCCAGGTCTTTAATCCGGGTGTGATCCCGGAAGGTACAGATGAAAGCGAAGGGCTCTCGCAAGGCATAAGAGATGCGGAAGCTCGATTTGTACCTATTCATCTTAAATATTCACTGCAGCGAACTGGTTACTGGGGAGCTGTTAGGGTCGTTCCTGGCGATGATAGGGGTGCTGAAGTACTGGTAAAGGGGAAAATTGAGTATTCAGATGGCGAGAGCGTTGTCGTCAGTGTTGAGGTTGTTGATGCGACAGGGTGCTCGTGGTTTAAAAAGATATATGCTGAAACGGCAAAAAAGAATGAACATGAGAGTACTGAGCCAGAAAAAAATGATACCTTTCAGGATCTCTTCAATACCATAGCCAATGATCTGGCAATGTATCGGCAACAATTATCACCTCAAGAGGTAGCAACAATTCGTCAGGTAGCTACTCTGCGTTTTGCTGCAGCCATGGCCCCTGAGACCTTTGCTGATTATCTAACTGTGGATGATGCCGGGGAATTCACAGTGGTTCATCTGCCTGCTGCTGATGATGTCATGTTTAGCCGTATTCAGGCGTTACGTTCCCGGGATGACATGCTCGTTGATGTTATTAATGGCTATTATGATAACTATTACCTTGACCTCTGGGCACCGTACAGTCACTGGCGAAGATTTAGAAGTGAGGAAGTGGCAGCAATGCGAAAGCTTGAAAGAGAAGCGCTTACTCGACAGATTTTAGGTGTTGCCGCAATTTTTGGTGCTATTGCTATCGGTGCAGTTGCTGACCAGGAGACGCGATCACGTACTGGCACTTTGAGAGACGTGATGGTGCTTGGAGGGGTGGGCGCAGTATACAGTGGCCACCAGAAGCGACAAGAGAGTGAAATTAATAGGGACGCCATCCAAGAGCTTGGAGAGTCTTTTAATGCTGAGGCAGAACCGCTGACGATTGAAGTTCAGGGCGAGACGGTGCGCCTGACAGGCTCAGCCGAGCAGCAGTACACACGCTGGCGACAGTTGCTCAGGGGTATATACCTCAAGGAAACCGGATTTCCGGTACCGGAAGTGGGCAGCCAGGCGGGAGGCGACGAGCAATGATCAGGAGTTGGAATGTGATATCTGCCTGTTCTTGGTTGTTTCCCGCAGTTGAGGGACAAGAATGCTTAAGGAGGGGAGGTCTGTGAAGTTGCAGCCGCCGGACACATCACCGGAGAAAACAATATCATCCCCACGGCGGAGAATGTTTTTGTTGTTTGCTGTTTTTATTGCGATTAATGGAATTCTGCTCCTTCTTTGGTTTTCCCGCATGCACGAGGACGGTGGTCGCGCCAATGGTGGCAGCAATAATGGTGTAGAAGTCGAGCAGGTTAACGGTCGGGAACGGGTATCGTCAGTTGGAATCGTATCTCCCGCAGAGGTAGTGGAAAAAAGATCTGTAGCTGAAAAGGCATTGCAGGGATGGTTGCATATCCACGCCAAGGGGAAGGCCATGTCGGTTGAGGTGTGGGCAGACAAAGAGTATGCATTTGTCCTTGATGCTGCGGCTAAAGGGGATGCTGGTTTTGCTGAAAAAAGATACCCGGAGGCAGCTGTGGCATACCAGCAGGCAACTTCCCTGTTGGCCGAGATCCTGGCTGGGAAAGAGCAGAAAGTTGAGCAGCTTCTGCGAGCAGGGGAGAAAGCCCTTCAGGATGGGAATGGGAAGGTAGCTAAAGAAGTTTTTGTAAAGGTATTAGCTGTCAAACCAGGTAACAGTAAGGCGCTTGAAGGGGTAGAGCGCGCAGCCGTTGCTGATACTGTTGCCGATCTGGTGCATCAGGCAGATCGGCTGTTTTTGGGTAAGGATTGGGCTGATGCCCAAGTAAAGCTCCGCCAGGCCGTGGCTCTTGATCAAAGAAATAGAAAGGCACAGGTTTGGTTGGTCAAAGTCGACAGGGCCATTGAGGAGCAGGCCCTGCAGGAAGCCATGGGTGCTTTTTTCAGTGCTCTTGGCAGACATCAGTATGGCAGGGCTGAGAAGTCTCTTGCTGTGGCGAGGAAGATAAGGCCGGGAAGTAAGGCCGTTGAAAACGGTGGGCTACAGCTTGCGAGAGCCCAAAAAACTGACAGGATAAAGCGACTGGAGAAACTGCTGCAGGACGCAATGGCAAAAGAGCAGTGGCAGCAGGCTTCTGAGCTTATCGAAAAAATACTTACCACAGACAGCAGGGCCAGTGTAGCCGTGCAGCACCAGGTGAAGGTGGACAGGCGTAAGCAACTTGATCAGCGACTGGAAACAATACTCTCCATGCCACTACGCTTACAAGATGAGAAACCTTATGCCGAGGCCGTGTCCCTACTCAAGTATGCGCGGACTGTAGAGGCGTCGGGACCTCGTCTTGCCGGGCAGCAACAGGCGCTTGCTTCATTGATAGTAAGCATGCGGCAGAGGGTGCGGGCTAAATTGATGTCAGATAACTTGTCAAAGATAACCGTTTTTAAAGTGGGTAATCTGGGAATGTTTAGGGAAAAAGAACTGCAGCTTTATCCTGGTGCCTACACGGTTGTCAGCAGGAGGGCTGGCTATAGGGATGTGCGAAAGCAGTTGTCTGTTCCCGTCAATAGCTCTTCTTTGCCGGTGATGAATATTCGCTGCGAGGAGCCGATTTGAGTAAATTATTTGAGGTGTCCCATGGGGGGCAGGTGTCCAGGTACCATGAACATGACCTGCCTTTTTGCATTGGATCCGGAATCGATGCCCATCTACAACTTGATGGCGTTGGTGAACAGGCGGGGTATTTGGGACTTGCCGACGGGCACCTATTTTTTCAACCCACTTTAACTGGTACGGTCTGTCTGCATAATGGTGCACATATAACGCAATCAGTCTGGGTTAAAGGGAGGGATCAGCTCAGGATCGGTGACTCCCTGCTTGATTTTCATATCCATCGTGATCTGGTGGAGATAGATGTATTGCCACTTGGATTGCAAAACAGGCATGTTGAAGGCCGCAGCCGAACAGAAAAGGGCGAGCAGAGAGGGTTGCCGAGAATGTCGCCTCCAGCTCAGCAACAGCGGCGTAATCGGTTGCTCATTGGTACCGGTTTGTTCCTCGCTGTTGTTCTTGTTGCCATCACTTTGTTTCTGGTACGGGGGAATGTGTTTATCCTTGACATAGAGCCCATGCCGGAAACAACAAAGGTGACAGGGGTGCCGCCGGTTCTTCATCTGCAAGGAAGGTATTTTGGCTGGCCCGGACAATATGCTCTCATAGCTTCTTTGCAAGGGTATGCAGACCTGCAGCGAAAAATTACCATTCCCTCCGGTTCGCAGGCATCATTTCAATTTACCCTTGAAAAACTTCCTGGCAGTGTCAATGTGGAAACTGTCCCTTCTGAAGGAGTGCGAGTTACCATCGACGGCAAGTCCGTAGGAAACGGTCCGCTTCAAGCTATCAGTATTGGAGCAGGAAAACATACCATTAGGCTGAACAAAGAACGGTATCAGGAGTTGGTAGAGGTTGTAGAGGTAGAGGGTATGGGGCGGGCGCAGACCTTTCATTTTCAACTGCAGCCGGGATGGGGAACGCTGGAGGTGGCGACCACTCCGGAATCGGTACAGGTGAAGAGCGGGGAAACACTATTAGGCTCTACACCTGGCGTTGTCGATGTTCCAGCGGGTGAACATACATTGACCTTTGTTCAATCTGGGTATCTCCCTTTGCAGCGGCAGGTGCAGGTGGCTGGTGGAGAAGCAACCGTGTTGGAGCCGGTTGTCCTGCAGCGTGAACCCGCTGTGATTGATCTGGGGTCTTCACCATCCGGCGCTTCAGTTACAGTTGACGGGGTCTACCGGGGACAAACTCCGGTGAAGGTGCAGGTAACGGCAGGAAAGGAACATGCTCTTGTTCTTTTTTCTTCAGGTTATAGGCAGGCGAAACAAAAGGTTACTCTGGAAGCTGGCGAAGAAAAGCAACTCCAAGTGGCTTTGGAAGCGGAAACAGGTGTTGTTTTTGTGGAGGTGAACCCAGCAGATGCAAGTTTATCCATTAACGGTGCTTTGCCAGCCAAAAAAAGTGTGGGCAGGTTTGTGCTGTCGGCAGAAAAAGAACACCGTTTCGCCTTTACCCGCAAGGGATATCAGGACAAGCAGGTAAAGGTGATACCGCATAGTTCCTACAGCCAACAGATTCGGGTTGCCATGGAACCTCTGTCGTCCCGGCAGAGTGTTAAGCCGGTTTTTGAAAATAAGGGTAGCCTTAGGCCGCTTTTTCAAACTCCTGTCCAGTTCCAGATGGGTGCTTCTCGGAGGGAACCGGGGAGACGCGCAAATGAGCAGCTGAAAAAAGTCCGTCTTGTCCGACCTGTGTATATGGGGATTCGTGAAGTTACCAATGGCGAGTATCGACGGTTTCATCCCCAACATCGATCTGGTACTTTTGGCCGCTATTCGCTGGATAACGATAAGCAGCCGGTGGTCAATGTGTCCTGGGAGGAGGCAGCCCGATACTGTAATTGGCTCAGCAGGCAGGAGGGGATAGAGCCTTTTTATGTGGAAGTAGATGGGCGATTGGTGGCAGGTACTGGTACCGGATACAGGCTGCCCTCAGAGGCAGAGTGGGCCTACGGTGCGCGTCTTGCCGGTAGAAAACAGCTGGGTCGTTATCCCTGGAACGGTTCGTTTCCACCCCGGATGGTGGTTGGTAATTTTGCAGACAAGAGCATGGCCGGTGTGCTCAATTTTACCCTTACTGATTATAATGACGGCTATCCGGTTACTTCGCCTGTGGCCTCATTTACTGCTGGCCCAGGAGGCTTCTATGATTTTGGTGGGAATGTAGCTGAGTGGTGTCATGATTTTTATACCGCTGTCAGCAGTTCCCTGCGAAAAGCTGAAGAGGACCCCATGGGGCCTGCCAGGGGAACTCACCGGGTGGTCAGAGGTTCGAGCTGGCGTGATGGTTCGGTGGTGGAGCTTCGGTTAAGCTATCGTTCGTATGGTAAAGACAAAAAGGACGACATCGGTTTTCGGGTGGCGAGGTATCTTCAATGAAATTCACGGCTGGTTTTGTATTATTGTGGGCACTCGTCCTGATGGCTGTTGTTACTCCGGTGGCTGCAGCCCAACAGGAGCAGAAAAAGGTAGAGCAAGGCAAGCAAAAAGAGAGCGTAAAACCACCTGCCCAACCTCAAACCGATGGCTATACGGTCTTTGTGCCAACCAAAAAAGTTGATGCAGATGCTGTTATCGACCTTCCTGCTGATATTTAATCACCAGTGTGAATAGAATGCCTAAAAAAGTCCCTTTTGAATTTTTTTATCAGATTTTTTCCCTGCTTACGGCTTTTATCCTCGTCCATGGGGCCTTTGTAACTGTTGTCAGACCGGAGGCGGAACATTTTCAGATCAAGGAACAGCAGCAGATGGCTGCAGATCCTGATTATGTGCAACAGCGTAATTTTTATGTGGTGCTCAAGGATTATGAGCAGGAAGCCTGTCTGGTACTTATGCTGTGGGCATTGGCCATTCTCGGTTTTAAAGGTGTCACCACATGGCAGCAGCGACGTCAGCTTGACCTGGATTTGCTACAGCTACCTGAAAGTCTGCCACTGGGGCCGGAGGATGCCACGGCAGTCGAACAGCGGATCCAGGAACTTTCCGGCAAACAGGAGGCTTACCTGCTTTCTCGAGCCCTTGATGCTGCAATCAGGCGTTTTGGCGCCACTCATAATGTGCAGGATGCGGCAACAGCCCTGCGTGATGTATGTACGTCGGAAGGGGAGCGGTTGGAGGCAGAATTATCCACCATACGCTATATTGCCTGGGCCATACCGTCGGTGGGATTTATCGGGACTGTTCGTGGGATTGGCGCTGCTCTGTCCCTCGCCAACAAGGCGGTTGAAGGGGATATTACCGGGGTTACCCAAAATCTTGGGGTCGCCTTTAACTCCACCTTTATTGCCTTGGTGATTTCCATTGTATTGATGTTTTTTATTCATCAGCTGCAGTTACTTCAGGACCGACTGGTACTTGATACTGAGAGTTATTGCGACCGCAACCTGGTTGCGCGGCTACGGTCTCATCCTTCTCGGTAGTGACAATGGCTCTTCGTCACCGTCGCCCAATATCTTCGTTTAACCTTGCCTTTCTCGATATAATGTTTTGCGGCTTTGGGGCGGTGGTGCTGCTGGTACTCATTGTTCATGCCAATACGGTGGCATATCGAAAACAGAAGGTTAAAGACCTGACGGCGGAGGTTGAGCGCGCAGCCTTGACAGTGACCGCTGAAAGCCAACACCTTAAGGAGTTGAAGGCGGAGCTGGCTCGCAAAGAGCAACTCCTGGTAAAGTCCAGGCAGGAGCTGGAATCCGTCAATAAGCAAACAATTGCAGAGGAGAAGAGGCTTGCCAGCCAGTTGCAACCGGCATCAGCAGACCGGCACAAGCTTGAGCTGGCGCAGCAGGGTTTAAAGGCTTTGGATGTAGAGCGGCAGCAGCTCAAGGCAGGGGAAAGAACCTCGCCGACAACCGGAGGGCATGTCAGGCATTTTGCAGGAGAAGGGATGCGGCAGTATCTTACCGGGCTGAGACTTAGCGGCAGGAGAATAGCACTGTTAGTTGACGTGAGTGCATCAATGCTCGATGAAACAGTGGTCAATGTGCTGCGCAGGCGGAATATGAGCAAAGATGTTCAGCGTAATTCCCGAAAATGGCAGCAGGCACTGAAAACCGTTTCCTGGCTGCTGGCTAATATGCCGGAGGGGACCCATGTTCAGATCCTTGCTTTCAACACCGCCCCCGTGCAACTGGGAAACGAGGCCTGGGTCGGTGTTCGGAACAGGCAGCAAGTGGACATAATGGCGGAGAAACTGCAGGCGATGATCCCTGCTGGCGGTACACATCTGACAAAGGCGTTTGCCGCTTTGGCCGCAATGAGGCCGCCCCCAGACAACTGTATATTACTCACCGATGGTTTACCCACCCAAGGGAACAGAGGGGCCACTTCGGGGGCGGTTTCCGGAAAAAAAAGGGTGTCTTTTTTTGAAGAGGCCAGGCGGAAACTGCCTGCAAAAATGCCTGTAAATACCATTTTGTTTCCCATGGAAGGTGATCCGCTGGCAGCCACACTTTTCTGGCAGCTTGCCGTTGAAACAAAGGGATCGTTTCTAACGCCCACGCAGGACTGGCCATGAGAAGAAAGAAATCGCGTAGTGTGGAAATATTTAACCTTTCCTTTCTCGATGTCGTTTCCTGTGGGTTCGGGGCCCTTATTCTGCTGCTGGTTATCAGCAAGATTTCAGAACCGCAGGTAGCAGCAACCATGGCCAGTGATCAGCGTGCGGAACTGGCCGCTTTGGAACTTCAGCTAACTGCTGTTCGTGAGGAGGCAAAGCAGGTGCAGAAGCAGCTTTTTCAACAACAGGAGCAACTTGAAAAATCCGAGCTGCAACTGGCTGGGAATGTTGCCGATCTTGACAGGATTCAGGAGACTCTTGTTGACCGCCGCAAAAGCAGCCAGGCACTGACAATAGTAGAACAGAAATTACAGACAGCCAGGCAGACGCTAACAGAGGAGATGCAGCGTCTTCAGGAGCAACAACAAATACGGACTGTGGCTGAACACCCGGTAGGTGGTGTTCCGGTAGATAGCGAATATATTATTTTTGTGATTGATACTTCTGGCTCCATGCAAAAGTTTGCCTGGCCGATGGTACGCAAGAAAATGACTGAAATACTG
This sequence comes from Desulfobulbus sp., assembly GCA_030600525.1. Taxonomy (GTDB): domain Bacteria; phylum Desulfobacterota; class Desulfobulbia; order Desulfobulbales; family Desulfobulbaceae; genus Desulfogranum. Next base: position 9,201 of record JAUVLX010000080.1, read on the forward strand.
GATATCCATCCGCGGGTTAAGGGGCTGCAGGTGATGAATGATATGGGGGATTATATGTTTTCCCAGTACCGAGGACGTTGGATTGCCGATTCCCCGGCAAGACGGAAAGCTGTCCTCAGACGGCTGGCATCGTGGGCCCCTTTTTCCAACTCAAGCCCGGTGGAAGGGATTACCAGCGCGATTAAGCGTTTTTACAGTAAGGATAAAAAGATATCTCTTTATGTCTTTGGTGATGATTTTTCAAGGGGTTCAATTCAAACCGTGGTCAACACCGTGGCCCACCTGAATAGGCGTGATATGTCCGGTAATAAAAGGGTACGTATCCATGCTATCGGTTTCCCTGTCCTGTTTACCCAATCGGGAGCGGAAAACAATGTTATCAGGTTTTCAGCGTTGATGCGCCGTCTTGCTGAAGATAATAATGGCAGTTTTGTCGGGCTTACCGAGCTTCACTAGTAATATGTGCTACCATCCTAAAAGGATAAACCTGTTTGCCTTTAGTCATATGGGTATCTTGTACCGAGTGCTTACTCCCTGATTATGAAAATTCTTGTTGTCGCCGATGCCGTGGTTCCTGGATTAGCAGAGGGTCATGAAGACATTCCTGAAATAAAGGGTGTTGAGCTGATCATTTCCTGCGGTGATCTCCCACCCGAATATCTAACGTTGCTCAGTAAGCGCACCGGGGTACCCGTCTATTATGTTATGGGAAATCATGATATTCGATACGAGGCTTCACCGCCGGAAGGGTGTCTGGATATCCATCGCCGCGTAGTGTCCTACCATGGCTTCCGCATCCTGGGGCTTGCCGGGTCACGGTGGTATAATGGCGGGGTTAATCAATATACTGAGGGGCAAATGCGTAATTTTATTTTCCGGCTCTGGTTTGGTCTTTGGCGAACCAAGGGTGTAGACATCGTGGTTACCCATGCTCCCCCTCGTAAGATAGGTGATGCTGAAGATCCATGCCATCGCGGATTTCGCTGCTTTTGCCGCCTGGTGGAACGATATCAACCTGCCTACTTTCTCCATGGTCATATCCATAAGTTGTTTAACAATGACAGCGAAAGGATACAGCAGCTGGGGGAGACCCGGATTATTAACTGTTATGGATTTTATATACTCAATGTTTGACGGCATAAAAAAAAGTCTGAACAGGATATTTATCCGCTTGGAACCGGTAAAACCGGTTAAAGAACTGCAACATTTTGATACTGTCCAGACTTCGGAGCAGGCATTTGAGTCCGTTAACCGGGGGGTATGCAGCATCCCTATAGAGAAGATTGTCGGTACTGTGGGCCGTTATCACGATTTTGACAGTAGGTTCAGGCCCAAACGAAAAGAGTACAGTGGTCGTCTTCAGGGAATCCTTAAGGCCATGGTTGCCGGTAAGCCCATGCCTCCGATATCCCTGTATCAGATCAAAGATGATTATTTTGTCCTGGATGGGCATCACCGGGTTACGGCATCCAGGGAGCTTGGGCATACCCACATACAGGCCTGTATATTGGAACTGCTGCCCGGTGCAGACACGTATGAAAATATTTTATATCGAGAGAAGATAGCCTTTCGCGATAAGGCAGGGCTGACCGAGACTATCGATTTGACCGAACTGGATCAATTTATCCATTTTGAACAGCAGATCATGGTCCATCAGGAGTTCATGAAGCAAACAGCGCACCAAGAGGTCGACTATGTTCATGCTGCCATTGATTGGTACCGAACCATCTACAAACCCTTGTTTTCCATGGTGTCAAGCAGTGGGCTGGCTGCTTCCTTTCCCGGGCGGACAGTGGATGACCTTTGTCTCTATATTTCAGTGCATCAATGGGAGCTGAGCAAGCGGCGTCGTTACGGTATCGGCATTGACCGGTTGATCTCAAAAAACATGGAGGAATTCAGAGCTAAAATGGCAGAATACAGGGCAGCAGAGTATCCGGAGATGAAGCGGGAAATAACGATCTTTATCTTGCTAAATATTGAAGGGCGCCATGAAAATCATATCATGGATAAATTGTTACAACTTGATGAGATTGACGAGGTACACTCGGTACACGGTTCCATCGACATGATCGTTAAAGCGACATTGATGCGGGATTTACTGACCTCGGATGCCGAGTTGATCTCCCAGTTTACCCATAGTCATGTTCGGAACCTGCGTGGGGTCAAAGGCTCACAAACGCTGATTCCAGGTGTTTCCAGAGTGAGAAAGGAAGAGGTGCGGTAATGTATTTACCAAGAGCGTTGAGTACGGGTATGAAGGCCGCTTTTCTCAAGTCAAAGGCACATGTATGAATCGTGATTCAAAAGAGCAGACAGGGCACTTTATGGATCTTGTCTTATCGCGGCAAAGTGTACGTGCCTATCAGGACCGGGATGTAGAAGAGGAAAAACTGCACCAGTTGATAGAAGCTTCCCGGATGGCACCCTCAGCAAGTAATGGTCAGCCATGGAAATTAATTTTTGTCACTGATCCTGCATTGAAAGATCAGGTTGCTGATGCCACGTTCAGCACCATGGTGT
>JAUVLX010000172.1 GCA_030600525.1 Desulfobulbus sp.
ACAATTACAACTAAAAAACCAAGTGCATCAAAAAAGTTGCACGCCACTTTTCACTCCTTTCTATTTCACTCAACAGGTGTCATTCACCACTATACGGGCGATAAATCCAAATTATCCCTTACAAAACAGCTCAAGCTGCAACATTTCGGTTGCACTTTTTTTCTGGAACATACCAAGTTCAGAACACTAAGAACCGGCTTTTTTCAAATCAGCGACCACGCCCAGAGGACGTGGTTTGATGAAGACCCCTCGAAGGGGTCTGGGGGTTGGGTGCTGATAACATGGAATTTTAAAAAATATCAGACCAGTGGTTGTTCCCTAAGTTTCTTATACGATGCAACTTAAGGTATCAAAATCTATAAATTCAGAGGGTAATTTGTTAAAACCCCCTCATCTCAAAGAAAATTGGATATTTACTCCCTGCTCCACTACCAAAATATGTGGGGTAAAACTTTCCCGCCGTAAAAGTCGAACTTTTAGGGTCGCTCGGGCATAGCCCGAGGTTTAATTAGAGGCAATTAAATATCCAATGCTGGTTCTCTCTGTGGTTATTTACTTGGTCATCAGGGAGTTCATAAAACTCCTATTCAGCTAGTTCCTGTTCATGCCGTTCGCATTGCATTTGAAGACTACCGCAATTCAGGAAAAGCAGCTGTAAACTCTTCTTTGGAATATGACGGGCGAACTAGCACAAATTTCTCATCAGTTTAGTGGAAAACCTGGCATAGGCAGGAAGAGCCAGCGTCCTCAACCACTTTAAATATTACCACAAGCCACGAGGGCATCAGCCACCCTGATAAATCCGGCAATATTTGCCCCTTTGCGGTAATTGATGTCATCACCATCCTGGCCATACTCTACGCACTGCTCGTGGATATTGTGCATGATGCTATGGAGCTTTTGGTCCAGATCATTCCGAGACCAAGATAGACGCATGCTGTTTTGGGTCATTTCTAATCCAGAAACTGCAACGCCCCCTGCATTGGCTGCTTTGCTGGGGCCATAAAGAATTCCTGCCGCAAGATAGGCGTTTATCCCTTCCTGAACCGTAGGCATGTTGGCTCCCTCGACTACTGCCATGCAACCGTTTGCAATGAGGGTTTTGGCATCCTCGCTGCTGATCTCATTCTGGGTTGCACAGGGGATTGCGATATCGCAGGGAATCTGCCAAGGCCGCTTTTGTGGATAGTAGTTCGCCTGGAATTCTTCAGCATACTCTTCCAACCTTCCACGACGAATATTTTTTAATTCTTTGATCCACTCAAGTTTTTCCGCAGTGATGCCTCCTGGCTCGTGGATGGTTCCGGAGGAGTCTGACATAGCAATTACTTTGCCTCCAAGTTCGATCAGCTTTTCAACGGTATACTGGGCTACGTTTCCGCTGCCAGATACCAATACAGTTCGTCCCTCAAGCTCATGCCCATGGTGTTTGAGCATGTTTTCCAACAGGTAAACCGCGCCGTAACCGGTTGCCTCTGTGCGGATCAGACTGCCACCGTAAGAGAGCCCCTTACCGGTGAGGGCCCCTGTAAATTGATTGACCATATGTTTATACTGGCCAAACATATAACTAACCTCACGTGCACCAACCCCAATGTCTCCTGCTGGTATATCGGTGTTAGGGCCAATATGGTGTGCAAGCACAGCCATGAATCGCTGACAAAAACACATCACCTCACCTTCGGATTTACCCTTAGGGTTGAAATTAGCACCTCCTTTGGCACCGCCCATGGGCAAACCAGTAAGAGCGTTTTTTAAAGTCTGTTCAAATGCAAGGAATTTGAGGGTGTCCAGAGAGACCTCTTTGTGAAACCTGATGCCGCCTTTGTAGGGGCCGATGGCGTTGCTCTGCTGGATGCGGTAGCCTCGGTTAGCACGGAAATTTCCTTGATCATCTTCCCAGTTAACACGAAAAATAACAATTCGATCGGGCTCGGTGAGGCGCTCGATGACTCGATGACGTTGGTAGATCGGTCGGTCCTGAATAAATGGGATGATATCCATGGCAACTTCATAGACGGCTTGGTGGAATTGTGGCTGGTGAGGATTGCGCCGTTTAAGTCCATGCATAAAGCAGTTGAGACGATCTTGGTCAGTAGCCAACATAGGAAACCTCCGTTTAAAGGGAAGAGGGGAGATTAGCCAGGCAAGCCATAAAATGCTATGCCTTACACAGATTGATGACCGTGCACAGGATAAACCCTCTTGTGATTATGGTAAGAGGGGATTGTGAAAAAGCAATATCAAGAGCAGGCTTCCAAATAGAGTCAGGTGAAAAGGGCAGAGTGGGTTGATAGGTTATCGTGTTAGAGGTGTCTTTTTGTTAATGAAAATTGTATCAGTCATCATTTACGTGCGACAGGCTTTAACTCCTGCCAGTCTACCATCTCCCTACTTATTGTATTAACTCTTCTAGTTTAATGACATTGGCTGATTACCACATTGTCGGCATTTATCAATATCAGGTCAAGATTATCTCTTAAATATCAAATAGTTTGTCCTTTTATTTTTCTTGTTCATGCCTATAGTGCGGAGGAAGTAAGTAGGCTTTGGTAGCCAAAAAAGGACCGCGAACGTTGACGCATTTTTTTAAAACGTATTCCTGGTTGAGTTGGCTCTTCACTTTATGCAAATGACCAAATCAGGTGCAATTTGGCATTTCCGGTGGCTATACAAAGCTAACCGGTGCCAATCTGTGCCGAAAATAATAAAAATGTGAGGTGTATCATGTTGGCTAGTTTTGCCATCCTACCCTTTGGAGTGGGAGAAGAATTGAAGGAACACGTGGCTGCAGTGGTAAAGTTGGTTGCAGACTCAGGCTTGGACTATAAACTGGGAGCTATGCAGACCACCATTGAAGGTGGACAATCCGAGGTGATGGGGTTGATAATGAAATGCCATAATTTGATGATGGAACGGGCCCCTCGAGTGCTTACCTCCATCACCATGGATGATCACCAGGGGGCAACTGGCCGCCTGGAAGGCAAGGTCGCTGATGTGGCAGAGGTTTTACAACGGCAGGTAAATCATGAGTAATTTAGTAGGAAAACCAAGCCCGTCAAAGTTAGAAAAGTTGGTTCAGGGAGCACTGGGGAAACCATCTGAGCAGGTATTGGTGGGTCCCGGTCCCGGCCTTGATGCAGCCATCCTGAAAACTGCTGATGGTCGAGTTATGGCCATCGCGGAAGATCCGATCTTTCCTGCTCCGGGACTCCCGTTGGAGATCATGGGCTGGTTTACGGTCCATATCGGGGCCAGTGATGTTGCTGTTACCGGTGTAAAACCAGAGTTTATGACCTATACCCTTTTGCTGCCTCTGGGCTGTCCGGAAGAGGATGCCCGTACCATTATCACCTCAATCTCTCATGCTGCTAAAGAGTTAGATATCACTATTGTCGGTGGTCATACTGGATGGTATGGAGCTGTAACCGTGCCTACTGTGGGTGGGGTGACGGTTTGGGGTACAGCGGATATGGATAGTTGGATCTCCCCTGGTGGTGCCAGGGATGGTGATTTGATTCTGATGACCAAAGGGCCGTGCATTGAGGCAGCAGCACTGCTTTCCATCGTCCATAGGGAGCGATTAGAAAAAAAACTTTCCCCGCAGCATCTTGACACTCTCCGATCCAGGGTGGGGCAAATTACTGTAGTTGAGGATGCTTTACAGGCTTTTAAGGCAGGTGGGGTACATGCCATGCACGATGCCACCGAAGGTGGAGTACAGGGAGGATTATGGGAAATGTCCACTGCCGCAGGCATTCCGGTAATGGTAGATTTTGATCAAATTTCTATCCCGCCAGATATCGCTGCCCTGGCAAAGGAACTGGACTTTGATCCCTGGCAAGCCATCAGCGAGGGCACCCTCTTGGCTGCAGTTGCTCCTGATCAAGCCGAAGAGGTCCAGCAAGTCTGGAAGAAACTCGGCATTGAGAGCTTTGTGCTAGGCCAATTCGATACTGGCCTTAAGGAAAACATGGTTCGCAAGGAAAAACATGTGCAACCTCTAACCGAACCGGATACAGACCCATTTTGGGATCTGTTTTTTGTGGGTTTGGATTAAATAATCAGCGTGAACCGTATGAGTAGGGGATAATTCTGATTTGAGGTTGAGGTTATATTTATATAGCCACAGGCTAAGCATTAGGAAAAGGTATGACAGCGGCTTTAGGCTCCCTTGAAAAATTCGACTATTAGATCAAAATCAGGTAAGCCCCATAGTCCGGAAGATGAGATGATCAAGCCATCAATACTGATGGCTTGAATGATACGCTTAGGGCCTGTAAGGGAATAACCTGGCTGATATTGTGCTTAGATTTGGGCCATATTTGGATGCGGTGATTGAACAAAACCGCGGCATAGCTGGGCTACGTTGAGGGTTTTGTGATTGAAGACCAGCCAAAGATGACCTGAAGATGCGATGCGAGATGTTCAAGTTATTTCCGGACAACTCCTAAGAGTCGACTCTATCACGACATTTCTTATTTTCTTTTCCGAGTACGTGGGTTTACAAAAGTGGAGATATAGAGTTTTTCGACTTTTTCCCGAGCCCAAGGCGTTTTTCGTAGCAGTTTTAAACTGGAATTCATCGTAGGGTCCTTTATAAAACAATTCACACGAATTCTACTCGCCAGACCCTTCCAGCCATATAGATCTTCAAGTTTGATGAGTATTTCTTTCAGGGTAATCCCATGTAATGGATCATTTGGCTGTTCGTCAGTCATAACAATAATATTTTTTTTATTAAAATGTTTCGGGGTAATGAGGGTCAATAGAGAGTACATGAACCAAGCAAGTTAGAACAACCATTAAAATTTTTTCAAACATTATTTTTAGGGTATCTTGAATAATTAGAATTTTCGTGTAAGCGCTAGACTCCGAAAGATTGAGCGAAAAGGCAATTCTACAAGATGGCCTTTAGACTACATATTGCTATTAACCTTATGAATAAAAAAATTGAATTACTGGCACCCGGTGGAGATGTCGATTCCATTAAAGCAGCCATTGCCGCTGGTGCTAATGCTATCTACTGCGGTCTGGATAGATTTAATGCTAGAGACAGGGCCACGAATATAACGCTTAAAGATTTAAACGGAATTTTACGACTTGCTCATAAAAATGATTGCCAGATTTTTTTAACGCTTAACATAATAGTGGTAGAGAGTGAAATAAAGGCATTCTTAAGCTTATTACATACATTAATCCAGACAAGTGTCGATGGCATAATCCTTCAAGACTTAGGAATGTTCTATCTTGCGCACAAGTACTTTAAATCTCTAAAAATACACGCATCCACCCAGCTCACAACCCACAATAAAGGGCAAGTTCAATTTTTAAAACAACTCGGTGCAACCAGGGTTAACGTATCAAGAGAATTAAATATAGATGAGATTAAAGACTTAACCCATGTTGCGCATGCTCACAAAATTTCGACCGAAATGTTTGTTCATGGTTCCTATTGTCTCTCTTTTTCAGGTCTTTGCTACATTAGTTCTGTTCTTAAAGGGAAGTCTGGTAATCGTGGAAGGTGCAGTCAGCCATGCAGAGATAAATATGTAACCACCCCTCAAGGCAAAAACTTTCCCCTCAATCTAAAAGATAATTCAGCATTTCTTAACCTGAGAGAGATAGCCGCAGCAGGAGTTGATTCAGTAAAAATAGAAGGAAGAATAAAAAAATTCCATTACGTGTATACCGTTGTAAGTTGCTGGAAAGAGCAAATAAACAGGTTTTACCAGTATAATACCATTAGCTCTGACAACAGCGTTCTCTACAAAGTATTTAACAGGGACTTTTCTAACTCTTTTTTAACGGGTGATATAAACAAAAGCATGTTTATTGACAATCCCAGGGATAATTCAGCTATCCACTTGGCTGAAAAAAAGGGAGGAGCAACTAAGGACAATATAGATGCAGCTAAAAGAGAACTTTATGATGGAAAAACTGAAATAATAAATTGTGTTAAACAGAAAATTGCCAGCTTAAGCATTGAAAAAGATCCTCTCACTATAACTGTTTCAGGTAAGCTTGGAACTCCCTTAAAGGTATATGTCCAGACTCCGGACACGTCCTTTACTCTCTTTTCAAAAAGTGAGCTTACCCCTGCCAACATACATATTGCAGGCAGCCATAATCGTGCCCCAGAAACCAAAAAAACAACTCCCTATTGCCTAGGGCATGAAAGTTTTAACAAAATATTTAAGCCTCTAAATGATACAGAATTTTTCATCGATGACATAAATCTGGAACACCTGCTACCGGATCTCTTTGTCCCTTTCAAAGACATCCATGCCATAAAAAAAGAAATTTTATGTGTTTTACGGGGTTCCGAAGAAGCTATTACGCCACCCATCATTCCAGTCTTAAAAAAGCAACCTGACGTATCTGCCTTACCTACGCTGTCAGTTTTGATCTCTTCTGAAAAAGATGTACACCTTTGCGACGAGACAACCGCTGATATCTATTTTTACATTCCCAATTGTCTAACAAATATTCAGACACACTTGCTCAAAATATTTTCAAAAAACAAGAAACTCATTCCATGGTTTCCAGCTATCCTGATAGGTGAAGACTACAACGATGCGGTAGACCTCCTCCAACAAATACAACCAAAACGTATAGTAACCAACAATACGGGAATCGCCTACGAGGCTTTCAAAAGAGGGATAGAGTGGGTAGCAGGACCTTATTTCAACACAGTAAATTCTTACAGCTTATTAGCGTTAAAAGAAGTTTTTAACTGCGCAGGAGCATTCATTTCAAATGAAATAAACAAAGACCAGATAAACCGTATAAAAAGACCGGACGATTTTAAATTATACTACAGCATCTATCATCCAATGATGCTTATGACCAGCCGGCAATGCTTGTTCCATCAAGTTGTTGGCTGCAAGAAAGAGAGTATAGATGAAGAATGCATACCGACTTGTCACAAATCGTCATTTATTCAAAACGGAGATAATGTTTCTCTCTTTATAGAAAAATCACCGGCAAATTATCACAGTATCTATAATAACGAAAATTACCTAAATACCGATATCGTTACAGATATGCCCACTATCTTTTCTGGCTTTTCCGTCGATTTAAGAGACATAAAAACCGAAACGAAAGTAAAAGTAGACAAATCAACCACTATCAAACTTTTTGAAAATTTTTTAGACACAAAACTCAATTCAGAAGAGAAGCTTATAGATTTTATCCATCCCGTAACGAACGCTCAATACCAGAAAGGGATTTAAATATATCGCATTTCCCCGCTTTATCCAGCCGGATCACTCCGAGCTGACAGTCAGAATTTTGGCTAACACTACTCACCCCTCGGGTTAACTCCCCTCTGACCCTATTAATTCCCCTTGCCTGGGTTATGTGTCTCATTTCCTGAAAAAGAAGAATCTATTGCGTGAGCCTAAGGAACAGTTCCTCGTTATCTGCAGTGCCTAAA
>JAUVLX010000208.1 GCA_030600525.1 Desulfobulbus sp.
GACATGCCACCGGAGGTGACGATCAACTCTGCTCCCATTGCCAAACTTTTATGGATCTCCGCAGCTATATGCTGCGGATCATCAGGAGCAAAGCCGACACTAACGACTTCTGAATCCAGCGCCTTGAGCTTATCCCGTAGGACCTGCTCAAAACGATCTTCTATCCTTTTATAATAGACCTCACTGCCGGTAATTACCAGTCCGGCTTTTACCGAACGTAATGGTTGAACACTGATAACACCCTGCTCCACGGTAGCTATAGAAACTGCCCGATTGACCAGCCGCCTCCTTGCCACCAACGGAATTAACCGGGTAGCCGCAACCTGCTCGCCCTTCTGCACAGGAGTATTTGCCTGCAAAGTGGCGCACATGACCTCCCCCAGCATATTAAATTGCAACAAAGCATCTTTATTGATTTTTAAAATGCCGTTACAGGCTGCCTTGAGTGCCATTTTTCCTTCAACAACTTCATCGGCAAAATCAATTTGAGGACCTGCTAATGCCTTTGCAAGTAACAAACCTGCCTCATCTTCATGTATCTCTTCGGCAGTTAACTGCAAAACATAAATGTGTTCTTTACCTAGCCGACGAAGATGGTCGATATCTTCAGGCCGAATAATATGCCCCTTTTTAAAGGCACGTCCCTTAAACTCATCACGAACTATCTCTGTGATATCATGAGGAAGAACCATCCCAACTGCCTGCCCCACAGGGATACTTTTCTTATGAGATATATCAGCCATCTAACCGTTCCGCACAAAATTTATTCATAAACATTCCAACTCGAGAAAAGGCTTATACAAACTGCAGATAATTACCAGCGCCAAATGTACCCCTTACAATAAAAAAAGCAACTCCACAGACACATCAACAATACACAATAATACAACTAGCCTGACCGACTTCGCACAGACTACCTTTAAAATCGAATATGTGGTCGAATCAACGCTTTTATTTAGATTGAAGTCTCTACAGAAAACTATAGAGAGCTCAACTCTTCCCGAAAAGCCCTTACCTGCATGAGCCTAAACAGGTATCCACAGTTCCGTCTTCATGTCACATGTTTCGCCAAAGGTATTATGTACATTTTTTTACTATCGGCAAAGGAGCAACAACCTTATGCCGTACTCCCTGCTCCTTCTTGCCCAACAGATGCAACCATCCGTAGATGAATCCCAGGGTAACAATAGAAATGAATATATAGAAAATATTATGTCCCTCTGTTACCTGGTAGAAAAACGTTGCGACCGACCAGGCAAGCAGAGTCGAATAAATGGCCATGACGGCAGCATAGTAGCCCCCCATTTCCTGGCGAGCCGCGCCAATAACAGCGAGACAGGGAAAATACATCAACACAAACAGCATATAGGCAAAAGCTGAAAACACCGTAAAATGTGCAGCAATATGGACATAGACAGAATTGTCTGCGCCAATCTCCTCAGAAACAGTCTGCTGATCTTCTCCTATCAGGCTCAGACCCAGTAAGTCAAAACTGCTGACAACACCTACCAGCCCTTCTCCAACCGTGGTAAACGCCTCTGTTATTGATCCGCCAATATCAAGGATCTCTTTCTTCTCTGCTGCTTTTCCAGCACCACCATTCTCGATCATTTCCATGGAAACATAGAGTGCGTTAACAGTGCCCACAATGGCTTCCTTGGCAAAAAGCCCGGTAAAAAGGGCCACTGAAGCTGGCCAATTCTCTTTACTGATTCCCATGGGTACAAAGACAGGAGAAATAGCCTTCCCTGCATAGGCCAGTACGGACGATTGGGAATCCTCATTACCAAAACTGATCGCCCCTTTTTCATAACCGATGGAGTTAAGAATACTGAGGACAAACACCGCAGAAACAACGATGACACCGGCGCGCCTGATAAAGGATCGAAGGCGCAGCCATGCACTCTTGAAAACTGCCCCCATTCGAGGTGCATGATATAACGGCAGGTCCATCACAAAATGTGAAGGAGTCCCCTTAAAAAGAGTATTTTTAAGAAAGAATCCAGTCAAAATGGCCATAAGCAGACCACTGAGATAGATCAAAAAGACTGCAAGCCCCGAATACGCGCCAAAAAGCGCTGTGCAAAAAAGGGCATATACTGGCAGACGTGCGCCACAGGACATAAAGGGTGCCATAAAAATGGTCATGAAACGATCTCTTTTTGTCGTGAGCGTTCGCGCAGCCATAACCGCTGGAACCGTACAACCAAATCCAACCACCATCGGAATAAAAGCCGAGCCCGGCAGGCCAATTTTACGCATAAAGCGATCAGCCACCACACCAACCCTTGCCATGTAGCCAAGGTCTTCAAGAATGGCGAGGGCAAGGAACATAAAAAAAACAACCGGCACAAAGGTGGCAACAGTTTGACACCCAGCACCTATCCCACCTGCGATCATCACAGTCAACCAATCAGGACTGCCTATTGCATCCAGCATCCTTTCGGGTATATCCATAAACACCAAACCGCCTAAGATATCGAAAAAATCGATAAAAACAGAACCAAGCCCGATGGAAAACCAGAAGGTGATAAACATGGCAACAAGAAAAAGAGGGATCGCGGCAAAGCGATTCATCACTATGTTGTCAATTTTGTTGGTCAGATTTTCTCTCCGGTCTTTCCGCTCCCTGGCTACCCTGCTGCAAATCATATCGATATGGCTATATTTTTTAACCGTATCTAAAACCTCTTGGGTGGATGCGTGTGAGTCATGTACGGGGAGGTCAGCGACAACACGCTCAATACATTTCACCGCTTTTTTCACCGAAACTTTATCGACAGCAACAACAGGGATAACAGGAACTCCAAGCTCTTCACTTAACTGTTCTATATCAATCTCCAAACCTTCTCTCTCTGCCACATCGAGCATGTTGAGCAGTACTATAATTTGATTGGTCCGCTCTTTCAAATCCATAGTGAGATAAAGGTTGCGGGATAAATTGGTCGCATCAACCACGTTGAGGATAAGGTCGTACTCACCATTTCGAATAACAAGCTCAGCCACCTTCTGATCTTCCGTATCAGGGCTAAGATTATATGTACCCGGAAGGTCAACAAGCTCCACCCTGCTCTTTTGCAGCGGAAAGGTCCCTTCAATTTTTTCCACCGTCACACCGGGCCAGTTACCGACCTTCTGCCGTGCGCCGGTCAGGCTATTAAAAAGCGTTGTCTTCCCGCAATTAGGAACACCAGCAATAGCAATTCTTTCAACGGTATGCATGTTACAGTTCCTCAACTCTGATCTGATTGGCTTCATTTTTCCTAAGCGCTATCCTGCTTCCTCGAATATGGACCACTATGGGGTCTCCGATTTTAGCTGAAGCCAGTTCAACCGGTGTTCCTTCGACAAAACCCATTTTATAAAGTTTATCGGTGTACTCGACTGACTGTGTATCAACACCTATAACCTGATAAGTGATGCCAGACTGCATCTGTGTCAGAACTGTTTGTAATGCCATGCCGTTTCTCCTTAAAGATGTATATATATAACTGGACAAGATATATGAACGAGGGCGAAGTTAGCACAGCCTAAGTTAAAGGGCAATATCTTTTTTAGGTCACCCTAACTCGAGACGGCAAGTAGGGACAAAACAGACAATAGATTTTGGGCGATAGTGCAAAGAAACTGACAACTCCGATTGATAGGTAAAATTAAAAAAACCGGGATATTGACAGCCCACAGAGATATTTTCATCCGCTTTTAAGGTCTCAGGTCTTGATTGAACAAGTAAGGTAGGAATATAATGAGGTGTGAACCATAACCTTTCAGCAATGCTGCCATACCTTGGAAGACAGAAACACATACCGATGAAAGCGAATCTTATAAAATGGCTAAAAAAAACCTTTTCTCCCCTAAGAATCACAGGGTTGGCAGTGTTACTACTTATCCTATGGCAATTGCAGAGCACCACAAACACAGAAAATAACAAACAGCTACGGAGCCAGATTCGGCAAAAAATAGTGACGACATTCCCGGAGGAAGCAAAACTGTTTTCTCAAACCATAGGCTTATTCTCTTATGGTGCTGCGCCAGAGCTGGCAGTTTCCCTTGACCTCAATCGTCCATCAGTTGTTCTCGTCCACGGCCTGGATGACCCTGGAAAAGTGTGGATGAACCTTGCTCCGGCACTTCTCACCCAAGGGTATAATGTGTGGCTGCTGAATTATCCCAATGACCAACCCGTTACCGAGTCGAGCCAGTTGTTTGCCGAAGAGTTGCAAGATCTCAGAAAGCGTGGTGTTACGAATGTCGACATTGTCGCCCACAGTATGGGTGGTCTTATTTCCCGGGATCTGTTGACCAGCCCAAGTATACAATACAAAAAATTACAAGCTGAAGACCGTGTGCCGAAAAACAACACGCTTATAATGGTGGGAACCCCTAACCATGGATCACAGGTTGCACGCTTCCATTTACTTGGGGAAATCAGGGACCACCTTGTTCGGTTGATGAATGGAGGGACAAGTTGGCTGGATGCTTTTTTTGATGGCGCAGGAGAGGCTCAGATCGACCTCTTACCAGACAGTGCCTTTCTGACTGAACTCAATCAGCGGCCACATCCGAAGGAGGTTGATACCCTTATCATTGCAGGTGTTTCCTCTCCCTGGAATAAAGATGACATCACCCAGATGAAGGACAACATCAAGAAAATGGTTCCTGAATTTGGGCAAGAAGTAGACATGATGGGGGAATATATGCAGTCCATGATTAATGGCCTGGGCGATGGTCTGGTTACGGTTGACTCAACCCGTTTGCAAGGCATTCCCCACATCACTGTCAAAGGAACGCACCTGTCGATGATCCGCAACATCAGTACTGCAAGCCAGAGGGTTCCACCGGCCATCCCTGTTATCATAAAAAAGTTGGCAGAACCCAGGTGACATGTCCACAGCCACTGCCCCCCTGCCAGCTTCTCCCGACGAGGTCGGCCTAGCTCTTTTTTATGCTCCCATCATATAATGTGTTTACGGATTTTTGTAACCAGTAGCTCCGCTAAAATAACAACCGTAAAAACTGTCATGCTACCTTTCCCCCGGCTTTTTCCCAGGTGCGCTGATCAGCAACAATCAGGTAATGTTGTCCATCAATTATTTCTGCTGCTGCTTGTTCTAGAGCTGCAAAGGCATCGCGACTGTAGAACAATTTCTCGGTTGGTATATGGTGCCGCTTGCCGCAAACGCAATCAAAGGTAGTCCCCAGTAAAGTCTTCAAATCCATGATAGTTCCAATACAGTAGTGATAGAATTGTGGTAGCGAAAAAGCGACAATAATCTTGTTCATTTCCCACCATAATCGACATATCCCAAATACGCCGCCATTTGCATGAATTTACTCCACCAAAACAGATATCCTATCCAAAAATAGACTGCCTCGAAATTCCAGCTTTATGCTATACTGCTTTAAAATTAATAAATGTGTTCTTGTATGGAGACCTTATGCAGCTGCGCACTCAACACCTACTTTGCTTTTCCGTCCTGCTCGCTCTTTCTGCCTGTAACCGCGAACAGCCACCATTTGAAACAAAATACACATCCCCTAATGATGTGATGGTCACCTATCAAGGTAAAAACTATCATCTCAACCGTTTTCAAAAAAAGGGTTGTCTCCCCTTTCAATACAATTTTGAAAACGATGGCGACCTTGACCTGATGCTCAACGGTAAAGAATACGAAATAGACAGCCCCTATGATAGAGACAAAAAACTAACAACACACCCCCATTGCCACCATCAGATACAAAAACAATTCACCTAACTTTTTTACAGGAATCTTAAATATGGAATTACATGAAAATCAAGCAGCGCTTGTGCTAACAATTGATGACAAGGGAGAAGTCTCCGTTGACGTTGCAGCACAAGACAGCACGTCTTTACCGGCAGAGGTCTGCAATGCTATTGCGATGAAGCTTATCGGCGATGAAAATTTTCAGGAAGAAATAATGGGGTCAAGAAAGTAGTGCTACGGCTCATCCGGCCGTAAGATGGACACATGATCAAAAGTGGTGGTTTGCCAAGGCTGGGCCTCTCGATTCTGCCCTTTTTATTTTGTTGATGGGGAGTATCCTCAACACTGTGCCAGGGACTTAGAAGGAGATAACCTTTCAAGAAAACAAATTACTGCGTATTTACTGATGGGCACTCGCGTAAAAAGGCCATCATTTGCTGATGATCAGTAGCGCAATCCAAGGGGTGAAATTAAATGCTGTTATAAAAAGCTTGTACATTACCAGATACCGGTGAACAGCAGCAAGGATTACCCCCTCGTCCAGCCCAAACATCTTTTGCTGCATATTTACAATTGTTCGACGAAATGAGAACACGGCAACAGCTGTAAAGGTGTATATTCCGCC
>JAUVLX010000168.1 GCA_030600525.1 Desulfobulbus sp.
CTATCCCGCTATGAAGATGCAGACGCCATTGAGGTATTCAATGATATCGTTCAACAAGAGACCGCTTTCCAGGCAGCCTTAAGCATAACCTCCAAGGTTTCCCAACTTTCCATTCTAGATTTTATCTAACCCTTGTAGAACTGACTAAAAACACTTGCTTTTTCGGTCGGTTTACACAATATTGATCATACGGGCGTTGAAATAATCAGTTACGGGTGTTTTTATCTTTCACCTGTACTGATTTCTCCCAGTGACAGGGCTGCCTCAATTCTTACCCTCTGGATAGCTTGTTCCGGAAAAATTATAGGTGCATACATGCTGGTGCTGACCAGAAAAGCCGGTGAAGGTATTATCATTGGCGATAATATTACCGTCAAAATCATTGAAATGAAAAGCGGTGGTATCCGTATCGGGATTGACGCTCCCCGAGAAACCAAAATATACCGGCAGGAAGTCTACGACCGCATCTGTCAGGAAAATATTGAAGCGACAAGGTGGGATCAAGTTGACCTTGATATCCTCAGCGATGAGCTTGCAAGCAGGAAAGTTAAAAAATGAAAACCATACAAACTCGATTTGGAGAAGTTGAATTTGACCCTGCAAATGTTATCCTTTTCCCGGAAGGACTTGTTGGCCTGGGCCATTTAAAAAATTTCCTGGTTATGCCAAACAAAAAAGAAGGCCCTCTATTTTGGATTCAGAGTGTCGATGATCCGGCATTTGCTTTTGTGGTTACTGATCCAACGAACTTCTTTCTTGATTACGGTATTGCTCCGGACGAGAACGAACGCAAAAAATTACAAATGGAAGATGACGGCAAGTATTTTACACTGAGCATCGTCAGTGTCGCTGAGGACAAAACAATCACTCTCAATCTGGCAGGGCCAATTATCTACTCTGCAGACACCAATAAAGCGCTCCAGGTTATCCTGGAGGACAGCAAGTATGACACAAAGACTCCGCTTCCTAAAATTAACAAGGAGACTGAATAGTTTTACTGTACTATTTAGTCTTTTTTGTAATGACCTTGAACCATCCTTTTATTCCCGTAAAACATCTCTGATGTTTATTAACCGCTAATGTGAATCATTATTTCATTATACCCTTCTGCCTGTTACCTTTGTGAGTGACGATTCACAAACGCTGTAAACGAAGAAAAGATTTCTCAAAGAAAAAGATACCTGGTGACCGCATTACAGCCCCCTTTTTAACTCCCCTCTCCTCACCCGAATGTATCCAATATTGCATTCCGCTTCTCGCTACCAGCCTTGACCGTTACCAGTTGACGTTCACGGCTAAGATCATGTTTGACAATAATTCCCTCAATGTCCGTTCCCCTGTTTCCGAAAAATAGTCGGTCTCTATCATGGTTTTACAGGGCAATTCTCTTCTCATGTTTAAAAGCAAACAATACTATTATCTTAGCAATGTAACTTCCGTATTTAAACTGTGCGTAAAATCGAATAAGTGCGTTATTCATTTACTGCTTCTTTTTTTTAAAATGTTTCCTATATAATATATGTAGCATCTTGTACTCATTTCCTTTCGACATTTCTAATGCAACCTATTTTGAAAAAGCAAACATCTACAAAATCTTCACATGGCTTTACACTTCTTGAGCTCATGATAGTTATAGCTATCATTGGTACCTTGGCAGCAATTGCGATCCCACAATTTACAGCATATAGAGAGCGTACCGTTAAAAGCACAGTTATCGTTGAGATGAGAAATATAGAAAAAGAAATTATTTTATACCTAACGGGAAATGGCACCTACCCTGCCACGCTAAGCGATATTGGACTTGGGGGATTCGAAGATCCTTGGGGCAATCCGTATGTATACTACCCTATGGATAATGTTCCCCCAAAAGTAAAAATAAGAAAGGATAAATCCTTACACCCTGTTAATACTGATTTCGATCTTTATTCAATGGGTAAAGATGGCCAGAGCAAAGCGCCCTTTACCGCCAAAGCAAGTCGTGATGACCTTGTGCGCTGTAGTAACGGCGCTTTTTGGGGCTATGCAGAAGACTACTGATACCTACCGAATACTATGCAATTAGGATTTTCATTCCTTCGTTCAAAGATAGCCCGACGATTTGTGTTTCTTTTTCTCTTTTCAGCACTCATCCCAACCTTTCTTTTGGCACTCGTCTCTTTAACCAGAGTGCAGGCACAGCTACAAGAACAGAGCTACGACCGGCTTCAGAAGGATACAAAAACTTACGGAATGGCTCTTTTTGATCGCATGAAACAAATGCACTATCTGATGCAGTTGTTATCGGAATCCTTCAAAGTTCCAGAACTACTCGAAACTGATAACTATTCTGCCAGAGAACAGTTGTTTTCACATTTTGAATATCTTGGATTGGTCTCTAAAACTCTTGGTAAACAAGATTTCATGGGGAATGCTGAGTTGGACGATATCAACTCAATACTTGTAAGAAACTTGGAAAACGACGACAAAAAAACTGCAGTGCTAACCAATATAAGTGAGGGAGAGCGTACCAAAGTTTACTTTATATGCCCGTTTCAACTCAAAAATGGCGAACAAGCCCATTTAATTGGAGTTGCAAGACCAGATGCTCTCTGGGGGGTAGGGACATTCTCCTTATTACCGGCCCTCACAGAACTCACCGTTTATAGCGACGGGGTACGGATAATGGCAACATACGCATCTCCCAATGAGCAGTTGACTACTTTTACATTAGCCGATGTTCAAACAAACTCTCGTCAAATTATTTATAAATTCAATAATGAAGAATATATAGGAACAATTTGGCCGCTATTTTTGAAATCATATTTTTCCGCACCAACCTGGAGTATTGTTCTCAGTCAAAAAAAAGAAGACGCTCTCAGCAGCATGCTTGAATTTAAGCGTATTTTTCCTTTGATTATTCTCTTTACCCTCTGGGTAATCCTCTTGTTCTCATTGCATTCAATTCGGCGTACGTTGAATCCCCTTTCACAATTGAAAGAAGTCACCAAACGCCTTGCCTCTGGGGATCTCAATGCGCGAGTACACATCAACAGTAGAGATGAATTTGAAGATCTGGGCAGATCATTTAATAACATGACCGGGCAGTTGAAAAAACAAATGGATACTCTTGCGGTCATCGACAAAATAGATAGGGCTATTCTCTCGTCTCTGGATTTCAAGATCATCCTCTCTCGGGGCCTCAAAATGCTGTACGATTTTCTTCCCTGTCAGAGTATTTTCTTTACAAAAGTTTATGCCCACTCATCTGAGCAAATTCAGGTCTTTGCCATTACCGACAAGAACCAGGATAATCCACTTGTCACTCAGGAAATTATTACGTCCACTGAACGTGATGTATTAATACAGGATCAGGATTATATCCTGACCAAAGAGAACAATGACCTGCCTGCTTTTATTCAATCCTCGATAGAAGAGAACTGCTTATTATGCTCTTTTCCGATAATTACCAAACAAAAACTCTTCGGCACCTTAGTCGTCTGCTTGAACCGAGAAAAGGATAGTGACGACACAACCACAATCAAACAGATTCGGCAAATAACTGATCAGTTAGGTATTGCTCTTTCAAATGCTCGGTTGGTTGATAATTTGGAAAAACTCAGTATCGGAACGGTTGAGGCTCTTGCCAGAACTGTTGATGCAAAATCAAAATGGACTGCCGGCCATTCAGAACGCGTATCTGCTCTTGCCGTAAAAATAGCAAAGGCTATGAAGTTACCCGAACGGGATCTTGAAATGCTTTACCGTGGTGGATTGCTACACGACATTGGAAAAATAGGCATCCCTTCAACGGTGTTGGATAAACCAGGAAAACTAGACGATGATGAGTAGGAAACCATCAAAACACACCCAGAGATAGGTGGCAAAATCCTTGAACCAATAAATGTATACAAGGATGTAATTCCAATCATTACCCAGCACCATGAGCGCCATGACGGCAAAGGGTACCCTCAAGGACTTGCAGGGGAATCTATTGATAAGAAGGCACGCATTCTTGCCGTCGCCGATGTTTACGATGCATTGATTTCACAACGACCTTATCGTGAAGGCTGGGTCAAACAAAAGGTGCTGTCTTTCATTGCTGAAAACGCCGGAAGTATGTTTCACCCTGAAGTCGTGGATGTATTTCTTGCTCTTGAGACGGATGACAACGAAAAGTAACATTAGTGGACTCTGTTGATTTTCATCCCTGCCTGCCACAATGCATCCAGTATTACATCTCGGTTTTCGCTACCTGTTTTGACCGTTACCAACTGATGTTCACGGCTGAAGTCAGGGTAGACCGTAATCGCCAGAATATCCATCCCCTGCTCCTTACATCTGGTAGAAGTGGTTTCGGTTGTGTTCGCTCAACAACTCAATACGCATGCCGTGAGCATCAACCCAGAATACCTCAAAAAAAGCGTTGAACATATTGGTTTCAGTGATAATGCTTGCAAGCCGCCCTTCTTTAATGACAGGAATCGAAGGTGTTTTATGTTGACGAATTTTTAATACTGCTTCCTCTATCGGCGCATCCGGAGCAGATTGTTAGCCGACAACATCTGCTCTGCTTCAACAATTATTGCATGGGGGTAACAGTTATGTCCTTCTGCGTCATCAACAGCTTTACCAGCATGGGTTTATTCCTCTTTTTATTCTTTATCCATTGGTTGCACTACGATAACTGGCTCCATTTTGCAGCCCCCAGTATCCTGATAGCACACCTGAAATCGTGCCCCAGTAAAACTCCTGTCTAAAAACACCTTCTCGTTCAAATTGATCGAGTACTCTGGCTGAAGAGAGGTTAATACAGGCACTGGTCTCCTCGTCAGAGGCCATAAAGAACAATACCTGCAGTTTATATTCAGCAACAAGTAGAGTGCAGGTTTCTTTACTCAAGAGTTGTGTCATTACTCTCGACTGCCGAATTTTGATTCTTTGTCATAGTCTCAGATCAGGAGCTCAGTATATTAAAAGATTGGTTTACTCATGACATATCCTTATCTATACGGCCAAAGTATCAAACCAACAGAGAGGGACCGATTTGTTTTAATTATAGCAAATTTTGTTACCAATCAGCAAAGTACCCAGTCCTACTTTCTTGGGATTTTCTTTCAACAAGCAAAACAAAGACTACATCTTGGCGATTCACAAACAAAAACATTTACCACTAATTCAACAAGTTACCCCGTCGGAGCCGGGATCTGTTATTATTTTTCTAAAAAGCACTTAACTGTTCCCCCCTATACACCGAAAAGACTACTGAGAGAGACACAGATGCATTGAGAGAGTTGTTACGTTTGTATCGTTAGCCGAAGGAATAGTCAGTGGACGACCAAGGCTAAGAAAATTCATGGAGGATTACCATGGCTTTAACGATCAATACGAACGTTGGCTCTTTAAATGCACAACGCAATCTTGCAAAATCCCAACTCGACCTGAACACCTCGATGCAGAGGCTCTCATCAGGTCTCCGCATTAACTCCGCCAAAGATGACGCTGCCGGTCTTGCCATCTCCGACCGGATGACCGCTCAGATTCGCGGCCTCAACCAAGCATCACGCAATGCAGGTGATGGTATATCACTGGCACAAACCGCTGAAGGTGCCATGCAGGAATCCACCAACATCCTACAGCGTATGCGTGAGCTTGCAGTGCAGGCTGCCAATGCTACCAATTCGGCTGCTGACCGTTCAGCCTTGCAGGCAGAGGTCAACCAGCTCAAAAGCGAAATGAACAGGATCGCCAACTCGACCACCTTTAACGGTCTCAAAATCCTGGATGGTTCCTTTGTGTCACAACAATTTCAGGTCGGCCCAAATGCCAATGAGACCATTGGCGTTTCCATCAAGTCCATGGCAGCCGATGACTTGGGACGCTACACCTTAGCCAACACCGACGGTATCAACCAGACGGCTCAACAGGGTACAGGCTCCATGACAGCGGCTGCGGGTACCTTGCCAACCAACAACACCGTTGCTGCGCAGACACTTACAGTTTCGGGTAGCAAAGGAGCTGATACTATCCCTATAGGTGCAGGCGCCACAGCATTTGATATAGCTACCCAGATTACCAATTCAGCCTCAAAAACAGGTGTCACTGCAACGGCTAGAGCCGAGGTAACGCTGGATACCTTATCTGCAGACGGTATCGTTACGATGACTCTCGGAAGTGGTGGCAACACTGCCACTATTAATGCCAGCGTCACTCAAACAGACCTTACAGGGCTTGCAACGGTAATCAATGACCAAAGCGGCACAACAGGTATCACCGCAACCGTCGATGGCGGTGAGCTCACTTTGATTCAGGCTGAAGGTAAAAATATAGAACTCTCTGCTTTCAGCCACACCAGTGCAGGCAATATACGGGTTGTTCCCCAGGACGGAGACACAACACAGACTCTTACCGCCGCTAATCATTCTACAAAAATAGCCGGGGTGGTCGAACTTTCATCCCAGGACTCTTACACTGCGACATCTACGCTGGGTGCTGCTGCTGGTAGCGTTTTTAACAACACCGCTGGCGGTGATCAGGTTATAGCCGGACTGGAAGAAGTCACAGCAATAGACATCGGTGACGTTGCAGGAGCCAATGATGCCTTAAATATCGTGGATGCAGCGCTCAATAAAATCGATAGCCAACGTGCTGATCTGGGTGCTCTCCAGAACAGGTTTGAATCAACCATCTCCAACCTACAAAACGTTGCTGAAAACCTGACCGCAGCGCGCTCCCGTATCCGTGATGCCGATATTGCCCAAGAAACCTCAGAAATGACCAAGGCCAACATTCTGCAGCAGGCCGGTGTCGCCATCCTTGCCCAGGCCAACCAGACGCCGCAATTGGCTCTCCAGTTGCTCCAGGGATAAAATAACTCATTAGCTAGTCATAAATCCGGGAATGGCCTCTTGTCTCATTCCTGGATTCAAGATACACGAGGTTTCCAGATGAAAATTGTCATTTTTCGCTATCAAAAGTTTGCATCGGCACTACAGAAAACTAAAAAAGAAAAAAGTATGCACGTTACGCCTGATTCAGAAAGAGCCTATCATATCAAAAAGATAGGTCTAATCGGTAATCGCCCTGAGGTAATAATGGGGTCGTGGCAGTAATTTTTCGAAAAACAGCTAAAGATTCTTTCAAGATGGTTCGATAGATAAATAAGGGAAAACGACGTCCCGAAAGTTAGCAACAAAAGAAACTAAATATATAATTAATTTCAAGGGAGGCGCTAGTCAGCGGCACAATCAAACAGCAGTAAAATATACATGGCAAGGATGCCAGACTAAGTAAAATAAGCCTAAACATATTCATGGAGGAATATCATGGCAATTTCAATTAACACAAACGTAGCATCTCTCAACGCACAACGTAACTTGGGCGCAAGCCAAGCTAACCTTAATAAGTCTATGCAGCGTCTCTCATCTGGTCTTCGGATCAACTCTGCAAAGGACGATGCAGCCGGTCTTGCGATTTCAGATCGTATGACCTCACAAATTCGCGGCCTTGACCAGGCCGTGCGTAACTCCAACGACGGTATTTCTCTAGCGCAGACTGCTGAAGGTGCCATGCAGGAAAGCACCAATATTCTGCAGCGTATGCGTGAGCTGTCTGTTCAGTCAGCAAACGATACCAACTCTGCCTCAGACCGTCAGTCTCTGCAGTCGGAAGTAAAC
>JAUVLX010000288.1 GCA_030600525.1 Desulfobulbus sp.
AGGTTAGCTTTGGGTGATCTAATTGAACAAAGCCGCAGGCGTAGTTGTGCTACGTTGAGGACTTTGTGATTGAAGATCAGCCAAAGATGACCTGAAGATGCGATGCGAGATGTTCAAGTTATTTCCGGACAACTCCTAAGAGGTCTTTACCGAAGGAATAGCATAGACCACCATGGGCTCTTCAATCCCCCTAAGCCTCATTTCTCCCCATCTCTCTATATGAAAGAGGTGCTGTACATCATTACGTACAGATTCAGTCAAGTATACCTGACACTGAGTTGACTCTGCGGCCAATCGTTGTGCAATATTGACCTCATTACCAATAACAGTATAGTCAAAACGCCTTGAGGAGCCGACATTTCCCAAAAAAACATCGCCGCTTGTAATTCCTATCCCCAAGTCAATATTACCAAAGACATCACTTTTGTTTTGCCACTGCCGGTGAATTTCCTCAAACTTCTGTTTGATCATCAATGCTGCTTCTACCGCAGCACGATTAGCGTCTTTATTGGTAATAGGAGCTCCAAACATAGCCAGGACAGCATCGCCCATGAACTTATCGACAGTTCCCTGTTTCTGAAAGATAGTATCTGTAAAAATATTAAAAAAATCATTGAGAAAAGCTCGAAGCCGATCCAAGTCGAGTTGCTGGACCAAGCCTGTAAAATTTCGGATATCGGCAAAAAGAATGGTTACTTTCCGGATATCTCCAAGTTCCATGAGCTCCGTTTCTCCAACCAGCAGAAGTTGAGCCACTTCCGGTGCCATATACTGCTCAAGCAGAGTTCTTGTACGGGTAACTTCTTCAACCTGCCGGAGTGCACGCACATTTTCTAAGGCCATGGCAGCCTGCCCGCAAACAATGCTGACCACTTCTTTATCTGCCTCTGAAAAACGTTCATCTGTCCCAGTCTGGCTGATGTTCAACACCCCAATAATATTGTCCCTGATAATAAGAGGGCAGGATATTGCGGATACAATCTCGGCCCTTTTTAAAAACGGAGAAAAAATTGTCGTTTCCTGGTCTTCCTTATTTAAAATAACGGGCTTTCCATGTTTAAAAACCCAACCCGCAATGTGCTCACCTTTGGCCATCCGGACGGAGTTGGCCAACTTCATATCCATCCCTCTGGATGCTGCAATATGGAGGCTTGCCTGTTTTTCATCATAAAGAAGAATTGACATATGCGAAGAACCGGTCAATTCGGCAACAGTCTCAAGTACGCCTTCCAGAACTTCCTTCTCTGTGGTTGAAGAAAGGAACTGTTCACCAAGGCTGTACAGGGGAAGCAAGGTCTTTAAACGGATATTTTCATCATCCATTTTTTTTCGGTCAAGAGACTGCTTAACCATGGAGCGAAGATGTTCCGGCTGAACAGGCATTTCAAGAACACCTGAAAAACCTGCAGAAAAGGAGGCAACAAGCAGGTCATTATTGACAAATGGCGATAACAAAATACCAGAGAGAACCGGGAATTGTTCACGTAAATCGACAAAAACTTTATGCCCATTGGTGCTTGGAGAATCCTCGATCAGAGCTATAGTTACCTCATGATCTTTACAAATCTGGGCGGCTTCACGTTTCCCTGTACAGGTAAAAACAGTATACTCGCCAAGTGCTGAGCACAGGCTCGCAGCACTCACGGAATCGTTGATCAATAGCAGGATAATCATTTTCATAAGCAGTATTGGTGATATATGCGCTAATATGGTTAAAGAGTACCACGTGGTCAACTCAGAGACAAGCAGTGGAGAGATTCCCCTTTCTTAAGCTGAGTTGTTATTTACGTCTATTGTTAACCCATTTTGCAAACAGTTCAACCTTTGAGACAATTAAGGCCGAAGCAAACATTGACACCCTTTTAAAGTTGCTCCCATATTGCGTCACCCCATCCTTGGTCATGCTGGACCCTGGATTGTGACAACATTTGACTGATCGAAAAGAGTGCATCTAGTAAATAATACAATATTTTCCCTTTTTATACTAACAATGACCAAAACACTTCCAGTAAAACATCTTTTCGCCGTATTTTGCTTGCAGCTTCTCCTTCTCCCACCGATCCGTGCAGAAGAAGGACCCAATCTGCTGTTCTTTTATTCTAATGATATCCAGGGAGAACTCAAGCCCTGTGGTTGAGGGAGCAATAAATTGGGCGGTCTGTCCAAACGCGTCACCCTTGTTAAGGGGTTATCACACACAAACAATGCCCCGTTAGTGATTGACAGTGGCAATCTTTTTTTTAAACCCGGGGTAGTTGAACATACAGTTTCTTCCGCTGCCCAAAAAAAATCTACAATAATTGCACAAACATTTCTCGCCGGTCAAAATGCTGTTGTCGCGATAGGCAACAATGATCTCGCAGCTGGCCCTTCTTTTTTAAAAAAACTAGAAAAAAAACATTCTTTCCAGTTTCTCTCAGCAAATCTCGCTACAGCAGGTACTGACACGCCCCTCTTTAAACCCTTTACCACCAAAAAAACAGGCGACCTTCATATAGCCATCATAGGTCTTACCGGTCGGCCCCTTCCCTCCTCTCCAAGTGACCAACTTTCGCTCCTGTCCTGGAAAAAAATCTTGCCAAAACTCCTGGAACGACTCAGGCCGCAAGCCGACATGATCGTACTCCTCTCGAATCTTCCCCCACATGAGAACATTAAAATAGCTCAAAATTTCGATACTATTAATATCATTTTCCAATCCGGGAACACCACTAAGGGAAACATTCCCCCATACATAATTAATAATACCCTCGTCTGCCAAACCACAACCAGAGGGAGGTATCAGGGAGTGCTTGAAATTAAGTGGAACGAATCCCGAAAATGGCAGAGGCATGCCACAGCAAAGATGGAACTCAATCACATAAAGGCTCAACTAGAGCAGGTTAACCAGAAAATACTGCAAGGTAACCAGAGACAATCAGGAGAAGCCAGACAGGATAGTCGCTTGAAGGGTTTACAAAGACTCAAGCAACGGCTGGCAGGTCAGCAGGACCAATTACAACAACAGGTAAACGATAGCAAGAGTTCGGGGGCAACCTATAACAACCGTTTTATTGCCCTCTCTTCCCAAGTGGAAGACGACCCACAAACAGTAAAACTGATACGGGCAGCAAAGCTCAGGTAAAGAAAGCACGCTCACAAAAAAAAAGGGCATATCCTAACGGATATGCCCTTTACAACACTCAACCACTAACAAATAAATTAGCAGCCAAAAGCTTTCTGCAAATTAGGAACGGTCTGCTTCTTACGGCTCATCATACCATCAATCCACATGGTATTATCAGCAAGTTTTGCGTCAAATGCCTTCTCAACAAGCTCAGGATCATCGGAAAGCACGACCAGATCAGTTCCTTCCTTCATAACATCGGTAAGCATCAACAAGATGGAGTGACGACCATCAGCTTTCATTTCTTCCATGGCTTTCATCAGATCACCACGCATGTCTGCAACCTGATCCAAGGCTGCCAGTTCGAGCTGGCCAACACCAACTTTTTTACCGTTCATGTCAAAATCTTTGTAATCACGGTTCAACAGATCCATGGCAGGAACACCAGCTACAGCGCTTTTTGCTTTCAGCATATCCATGAACAGGCTATCAGTATCAGTTACACCTGCGATGGTTGCCAGTTCAGCAACAGCTTTTTTATCTGCGTCTGTACAGGTCGGGGACTTAAAATTAACAGTATCACTTAAAATTGCTGCCAGCATCAGTCCAGCAACTTTAGGATCAACCGCTACTCCGTCCAGGTCATAGAGTACCTTTAAAACTGTTCCGGTACAACCTACTGGCATACTACAGAAAAAAATCGGGCTATTGGTGGTTACATCACCAATTTTATGATGGTCAACAACGGCTACGAGTTCACCGTCGCTGAGGTTATCAGGAGCCTGAATCAAATCACTGTGGTCAACCAAAGCAACTTGCTTACCAGCAGCGTCGGTCATCATTTCCGGCATGGCAACCCCAAAACGCTCCAATACAATAGCGGTCTCTGGATTGGCTGTACCCTGCATAACCGGAATATAGTCTTCGCCTTTTGCTTTCATCAATTCTGCATAGGCAATAGCAGCGGTTACGGAGTCGGTATCCGGACTTTTGTGACCAAAAACATAAACAGACATAGCTTAATTTCCTCCAAGAGACTTAAGTAGATGACACAGTAACTGTGCGCTTTGTTTCCTATTCCAAACGAAATCTTGAAACAATAAAATTGATCGATATTATAACGTTCACTTATAAGCGTCAAGGAGAAAAACCGAGCCACAGATCAATATGGGTATTTACTTGTTATTTTTGACATTAAACGTCTTCGATTTACCTGGAAAACTTTTTTCTTACCCACATTTCCAGCAATCTGCTAAAGTAGGCAAAAATAATATCAATTCTCTTATCGCTTAATCCAGCCTTCCTGAAAACATGCCCAGCTCAGATAATAAACGCATAAAAAGAAAAAAAACATCCACCGTCACACGATACGGCATAGCACTGTTAATTCTCGCCGGCATCATTGTGGTATTCCTTTTTTCTCAAGGAAAGGGACCATGGCAACATCAAAAAATCAAACCGCAATCGCCTCCCCCACAATCCATCGCCGCTAATGCTACACAGCAACAAGCCGCTGACGCAAACCTACAAAACCAGGCTGCTAAAAAAAATGCTTTCCAGCAACAGTCTGCCCCAGCCGTTGCGGGATCGCTCCCATCCCAAGCAGCAACAAGTGTTGCCTTACCTGTAGGTCAACAATCAACAAAAACTCGCCAATGCGAGGATCTTTCAGCTGAGCTGCACCAATTTTTCTCCACATT
>JAUVLX010000289.1 GCA_030600525.1 Desulfobulbus sp.
CTCGACAGGCTCTTTAAACGAGGTCAGATTAATCGGAATTTTAAAAAAAGTCACCGCACCGATCAACAAAACAAGACATACAACTACCGCCAAAAAACCCTTCAACAGCCAACGAAAAAAAGTCCTCATCACTCCTCCCCCGATTGAGTTTTAGGCGGACAATCCGGTCTCTCTGTTTAAGGCGACCTCTATCACCGGCATCCACTTCCCGAAGCAGGTTACTCTAGAATATGACAATATATCAAGGCTATAAAGATCAAAACCCGCTTTTAGTCTAACAAGGAAGTAAATGGCACGAACGAATGGTCTTTAGAACAGCAGGGCCGCTGGCAATAATTTGTCCGAAGTACAAGAGGAGATAAGAAACAAAAAAACGCAGCAAAAGCGAGAATACAAATTCGCCTATGCTGCGTTAAAAAAGTGGAGAAACTAGCTGGTATTAATCGAGCATGGATACCGCTCCGGTTTCCAAATCATAAAAACTCGCCACAACCTTCACCTTACCATCCTTCACCAAATCTGCGACATACGGCTCTGACTGCTCAATCTTGGTCGCCATATTTTTAGCCAACTCCATGGAAGCATTGTTCACCAAATCACCTTCCAGTCCTTTAACATTTTTTATCGCAGCATCAATGGGTGGCGTTAAACTGGCGATATGTCCTCCTAAACGGGCACCACCAGCTACTGCACTTACTGCTCCGCAACTGGTATGACCGAGGACCATAACCAAAGGACAATGAAGATGCAAAACTGCATACTCAATGCTTCCCAAGATCTGATCGTTGACAATGTTACCTGCAACGCGCAGCACAAAGACATCTCCAAGCCCCTAATCAAAAATATCAACTGGTGGGACACGAGAATCTGCACAAGATAAAATAACAGCTATAGGTTCTTGACTTTCAACAAGTCCTTCCCTTGATTCCTCGCAGTGATTTGGGTGCTCCAACGTACAGGAACAAAATCTCCTGTTTCCTTCTAACAGCAGGCTCAGGGCTTCGTCACCCGTGGATCGCTTGGCTACAATTTGCTCCATCAATACACCTCTCTTGCATAACAGTATGAGTTCTAGTTGTGCTATAATTGGCTATGGCTATATACGCAATGTGGTCCTCAAGCAAAAGAATAAAAAAAAAAGATGAATGATTTAAAAAAAATGAATAGTAGAACAAAAGAGTTCAACTGACATATCGCCAGATTTAGACTACTTCATTCATCTTTGTGTTGCATAACCAAGCCTCTTCTTGCAAGGTACCTTGCAAAATTTGGTGTTTTCGATCAAGATCGAAACACAGTAAAAGACTAATTTCAAGATGCCCTCTAAACGGCTGTATACTCCTTGAAGTACTTTCCACCTCAACACACCATTTACCCACCCCTATACATATACTGATCATGCATTACGAAGGCCCCATATACAGACCACCAAGTGAAGCTGACTCGTTACTGATCCAGGCCACTGTCGGCTGTCCGCACAACAAATGCACCTTTTGTATGGTGTACAAAAACGGTCCGCCATACAAAGTACGACAGGTAACGGCAATCTGCAAAGATATGGAAGAAGCGGCGCAAGAGTATGGGGCAGTGGTGTCCACTCTTTTTTTTCCGGCAGGGAATACCATTGCCATGAAAACCAAAGACCTCTGTACAATCTGCGAATACGCCTATCAACTCTTCCCCAAACTTGAGAGGATCACTGTTTATGGCTCTTTTCAATACATCCATGCAAAAGGACTTGAAGAGTTACAGCAATTAGTAGATGCCGGATTAACGCGAATTCATGTTGGCCTCGAATCTGGTGATGACGAAATACTACGCCGCATCTGTAAAGGCACCAATAGTACACAGCAAATTGAGGCAGGTCAGTGGATTATGGCCGCAGGCATGGAGCTAAGTCTTTACGCCATGCTCGGCATCGGCGGCAAAGAACGTACCCGGGAACACGCCGCAGCAACCGCCAGGGTACTCAATGCTATAGCGCCTGATTTTATCCGCTTGCGCACCTTTCTCCCCAAAAAAGACACGCCGCTACTGGAAGATATTGTAGACGAAAAATTTGCAATGCTCGGCCCCCACGAAGTCCTCCTGGAAACAAAAAAAATGCTTGAACAATTGAACACGTCCTCTCTGCTCACCAGTGACCACTACACCAACTATATCAACCTTGAGGGAAAACTCCCTATGGCAAAACCTACTCTCATCAACATGATCGAACAGGCCCTGCAGAGAGAGGAGAAGACGTTTCGCCCCATTTATATCGGCAATCAATAATCGATACGAAACCATCACTTCTTTATAAGTTTACCTCAATCAATAGACTCTACCAGGCAACCTTGGAATGATACGAGCCACCCAACCCTTAGCCGAAAGAATCCGTCCCGAAACACTGGATCAATACCGGGGACAAAACCATTTAGTCGGGAAAAAGGGCATTCTCCGCAAAATGATTGAGTCGGAAAACATCTCCTCTTTTATACTGTGGGGGCCACCCGGCGTAGGAAAAACGACTCTGGCAAAAATCATTGCCAAACAGTTGAACCGCCATTTCCATACTCTTTCAGCTGTGAGTTCAGGAGTAAAGGATGTACGTGCTGTTATCGCCAAAGCAGAAAAACAAAAAGTCTTTTACACGCCGAGCCCGATTCTCTTTATTGACGAAATCCACCGGTTCAGTAAATCTCAACAGGATTCGCTGCTTGGGGCAGTGGAAATGGGAACAATTGTCCTGATTGGTGCAACCACCGAAAATCCATCATTTGAAATTATCTCCCCGCTGCTTTCCAGATGTCAGGTATACGTCCTTAACCCATTAGAACATAAAGATTTAGAACACCTGCTTGAATATGCGGTCAAAACCGACACTACTTTAAAAACAAAAACCATTTCGTTTCAGGAAAAAGAAGCACTGCTCAAATTTGCAGGCGGCGATGCCCGCAAGCTGTTGAACATGCTTGAGTTGATTATCAATGCTCAACAGGAAGGGGAGATAGTTATCACCAATGAAATGGTGCTGCGTGAATTGCAGGAGAACCCATCCCTTTATGATAAAGATGGTGAACAGCACTATGATATAGCCTCTGCACTTATTAAATCCATCCGAGGCAGTGACCCAGACGCCGCCGTCTACTGGCTTGCACGGATGATAGAAGGCGGTGAAGACCCAAAATTTATTGCCCGAAGGCTGGTCATATCAGCCAGCGAGGATATCGGGCTGGCCAACCCAAACGCCCTCCTCCTAGCCACTTCCTGCTTCCAGGCAGTGACCCAGGTGGGTATGCCGGAGTCAAGGATAATTCTTTCTGAAACTGCCCTCTACCTCGCCGCCTCTCCGAAAAGCAACGCAGCCTATCTTGCCATAGGTAAAGCGCAGGCGCTGGTGCGTGAAACCGGCAACCTCCCTGTTCCCATGCACCTCCGAAATGCCCCGACCCAATTAATGCAGGATATGGGGTACAAAAAAGGGTATCAATACCCCCATGACTTTCCAGGAAATTTCGTCAATCAACAATACCTGCCAGACAGCATCAACCAACATCGAATCTACCAGCCGCAGACTACTCCGGCAGAGGTGACCATTATGGAACGATTAAGCTACTGGTGGAAAAGGAAATACCGATAACAAAAAAGGATTGCGGCCATTGAACAGTGAACTCTCTTTTTATTGATTACCTGCAAGGATAAAAAGTGCAGATCATCTTACAAACTCTCAATTTAATAAGTTGCGTACAAAAACACACACATGTTATAATTATTTGATTTTAAAATATTTTTATGAGTAACAGTCCCCCTTGGAAAAAGGGGCCACGCTTGTACCCAGCTTTTTATGCTTATTGAACAGGTAAACAAGCACACGTCTTCTCGTGGGTACTACCACACAGTCGGGCTTGCACAGTGAATTCAGCAACCTTTTCAGGATACAATAATGCCGGATAATCCTTCAGAATTATACGAAAAATATTTCAAAGCTCTTATGGAAATAAGCCAAGCGGTGATTTCCGATCACTACCTTGACGATGTCCTCAAGTTGATAGTCTTGGTTACTGCCAGGGTCACAGGGGTGGAAATTTGCTCTCTTTGGCTGCTCGATGAACAAAATGGTGAAAAGATCATCAGGTTGAAAACAACCCAGGCTATAGACCAGGCATACGTTAAAGACAGGACCCTCCGACGGAATGAAGGGGTTGTCGGTATGGTAGCAACCCAGCAACGACCATTAATTATAAAAGATGTTAAAAAATATTCTCTGTTCAAAGAAAAGGAAATGGCCCAAACATTAGGACTGGTATCCATGGCCGGAGTACCGCTCAAAGTAGGAGATAATGTAATCGGTGTACTCAACTGTTTTACTGACAAGCCCCATGATTTTCCCAAATCAGAAATCAATTTAATTTCCACCGTAGCCAATCAGGCAGCACTTGCTATCCACAATACCAAACTTGCAGTGGATGCCCGTAATATTCGAGAACAATTGCGAACCAGAAAACTTGTTGAAAAAGCAAAGGAAATTGTGATCTCCCGTCGTAAAATAAGTGCAGATGAGGCCTTCCGTTGGATTCAGAAAAAGAGCATGGATACAAGACATTCCATGAGTGAAATTGCCGAGGCCATTATTTTGTCGGAAGAATTATCAAAATAGCGAAGGAAGACGTTCCCTTAGGAGCTGTCCGTAAATAAGTTGGACAATATCGCGCTCATATTTAGGTTAGATTTGGGTGATCTAATTGAACAAAGCCGCAGGCGTAGTTGTGCTACGTTGAGGACTTTGTGATTGAAGATCAGCCAAAGATGACCTG
>JAUVLX010000147.1 GCA_030600525.1 Desulfobulbus sp.
ATTTTTTTACATTCACTGCAGATGGACAACAGATTTTCGTAAATCTTAAGGGTTTTTTCCATCTTCTGCATCGTCAGGCAGCGACCTACACGGAGGATCATCTCATCATAGTCATAAGGTTTCAACAGGTAGTCTGTTGCCCCTAAACGCAACGCAGCGATTGCCGACTCCAGCCGACCGTAACCGGTAAGAATAAACACAGCCTGATCCGGGATCTTCTGCTTGATAACGTCCAATAAATCAAGACCGTTCATTTCTCCCATTATAAGGTCTGTGATAATGAGGGAGTATTCCTGCTTGCCTAGCTTTTGCAAGGCGCTCTCACCTCCTTCTACGGTATCAACCAAATATCCCTGGTCAAGCAGATCCTGCTGCAGGGTATGACGGACAATGGGTTCGTCATCAACTATCAAAATGGAATGGTGTTCCATAATTACCTCACACATTGAGAAGTGGCTCAACAGGTAGCAGCACCTTAACCACTGTACCTTTTCCAGGGGTAGCTTGCACTTGCACATCACCACCATGATTCCGAACAATGCTCTGTGACATGGCAAGCCCCGCCAATCCGCCCCTTTTAGCAGGGCAGGCAGGATCAAGCGGGTCGAAAAGCCCCATAGCTTCCTCTGCGTTAAGCCCTTGACCATCATCAGCTATAACAAATTGGACGTGATCGGGATGACGAGTAGTGGTCAAGATAATAGAGCCTCCTGTTTCCGGCATGCCATTAATACTTCGAATAATCAAAGAAAGACAGACCTGCTTGAGCTGATCCTTTGCACCTACCACCTGAAGTTCCCCTGTGTAGACAAAATTCACCGACACCTTATTCTGCTTAAGATATTTCTTTAAAAACAAGGCAACACTGTCCAGCACCTTATGCAGGTCAAACTCCACCTTTTCCGTTGTTGGTGGCACACTGAAATTCTGAAGATCGCGGACCATTTGCTCGATCCGACCACATTCATCCAGAGCTAACCGCATCAGAGCGGACTCCATCTCCTCCAGCTCAGTCTTACGGAGTACTCGCTGCAGAACATTTTTTATGCCGCAGACGGGATTATTGAATTCGTGAGTAATGGAAGCTGTCAATGCACCGATTGCGCTAAGTTTTTCCGCCTGGATCAATTGCTTTTGAGTATGATCTAAATCTCTCTGGATCTTTCTCTGAGCCGAAATATCCAAAAAAGTGAGAACTATCCCTTTCAACTTTCCACCGGTGCTCTTAAATGGAACCGCATGCACAGTGCAAATCTTTTCCAGACCATTGATGGTACGTTCAACATCTTCCACTATGTTTGCAGCTCCTTCTGCAAACATTTTAAGATAACATTTGGCTGTATGGCAATGGTTGCACAACCACAACTCCTTACCAGTTCTTCCCAATATTTCTTCTTCACTCAAGCCGAGGAAGTGACAAAACGCCTGATTCACCCTTACAATCCGACACTGTGTTGAAAGCAAACAGAGAGGGATGGCAACATTATAGATCTGATCGAGTTCATTATATGCTTTTATGGCCTCTCTTTCAGCCCGTTTTGTAGCAGTAATATCAAAAGCAGTAAAAAGCAGATCTCCCTGAACATGGTTTTCAGTCACAATGGGCTGCACACTCAGCAATACATTGCAAAAGGTATCATTCTTTCTGCGCCACAGTCTTTCAACAGGTTGGTTAACGTCCTCGTTATCACCGATGTTACCAATCTCGGCAGTGGTATTTGATCCCGTAGGAGAGGCAAAAAGCATTTTCCACGGATTACCAACCAGCTCTTCGACCTCATACCCGGTGAGCTCGAGCATGGCATCATTGACATAGCTGAATACCCCGTGATTGACTATACCGATTCCGGCAGCAACAGTATTCAGTGCATTTTGCAAAAGTTGGGTATTAGAAAACAATTCCTGGGTCCGAATTTCAACCATCCTTATCAGGCGCTGATTAAAGAGATGGAGCTTTTCTTCATGCCGCTTTCGTTCTGAGATATCACGAACAATCCCCTGTACGCCAGCGACTCCGGCCTTATTGTAGTAAGGGGTAGCATGAATCTCCATCCACACAGGGATTCCGTCTTGGTCAAAGGAATGAAGAATGAGACTTTCCTTTGCCTTCCCTGCTAGTAGCTCATAAAATGCATTACTGGCAAGTGCGTGATCTTCAGGGGCTATACCTGACAGATAATGACAACCATGCCACTCTTCACGCTTGACACCGAGCAGCAAATCACTAGCCGGGGACAGGTAAGTAATACGACCGGCTACGTCGAGCCTGAAAAAAACGTCCTGTGACGTTTCAGCAAACGAGCGAAACAGTGCTTCACTCTGCTGGAGCTGTTTCTGTTGTTCCCTCTCTCTGGTAACAATTCTGCCGCTACCCACAGTGCCAATCAATTTCCCCTGTTCATCAAAAAGGGGGCTTTTAGATACATCCAAATAGAGAAATTTACCCTGGACATTGCCAAACTCATCAAATCGCTGCGCTTTGCGCTCTTTGATGACGATCTGGTCGGAATCCACACACAGCTCGCCAAAGGTATGCCAGTTAGGATCGTTGGGGTAAAGTGCCCGTTGCCGCTTGGCAAAAAAGAGATCTGTTTTACCCAGAGGTTCTTCTTCCCCCTCAGCGATCAGCAGTTTTTCACAGATGGTTCTATTGACAAAGAGATATCGCCCTTCCAGATCTTTTGCCCACAGAAGATCTGGAGAATTTTCTGTAAGGAGGCTGTATACTCTGTCTTTGGGTGAATCATTCATGGCAAAAGAAGTAGTATTTATCCTGGCAAAATTGCGATTGTTAACTTTTGTGCAAAGCACGACATAACAAACATTCAAAAAAAGGAAAAAACATTTAAATACCAAAAAACAACCAAGCACATAGTAGCTGTGGCAGGATCACAAAACAAGTGAAAACAGTCGATTGTCAGCATGACAGACCTGAATGCAGTTCAGGAGATATATCCAGGAACGCTCCTCATACCAGACCCAGGAGAAAATCAGCAATATGGTCAGCACCATTCTCCAGAAGAGGTGAAGACGTATTCCCCTTGAGCGCCATGAGGGTATCAAGTTCTTCCACCCACATACCGCTGCAAAATGCTTCTCTGGTTATTTGTTTTGAAGTCATATGCTCTGCCGCAAACCTGCATAACAGTTCAGCCTCTGGGAAATAAGGCCTGGATATATAGGCAAACACACTCCCTGCCTGATAAACCTCGGCCAGGGTAGAATAACCGACCTTGCCAACTACGATATCTGAAGCAGCTACAAGATCCGGATGATACACAGAAGAACACCGGTCAAGATAACAGACATTGCCATCAATCTTCGTTCCCCCTTCATTACCAGTGACAACAAACGAATACCCTTTTTTGTTCTGCATCCCTACCAATGAGAACGAATCCCGACTCGCACCGCCCATGGTAATAAGTACCAATTTGTTACCGCGCTGGGTAAAGTTGTTGCGCAACCTCGGCACTGTTGTTTTTATGCTCCTGGCAACGGGTGGGACACGCAAATCGCAGTGAGTTGACAGGCAGACAGGTTCTGCCTGCACATGGAAATCAGCCTGTTTAAAAATGCCGGCGAGATACTGCATGTGCGGTCCAAGAGACGCACTCCTCTTTTCATATGCTGCGTAGATCCAGTCCCATGTGAAATTTTCCACCAATACCGAAGGAACTTTTGCCTTTTGTGCAGCCAGAATACCAAGTGGAGCAATATCACAAACAACCATTGAGCAATGGGCAAAGAGTTCAGCGCAAGCTGTTATTTGTACCTGCTCCAGGGGATAAAAATTATCCAGAGCTGCTGATGTGGCTGGAAGATCTTCCTCTAGCCCTGTCAGCTGCACCATGCCGATATCGGTAAGTATGGGATGGTAGGTGAAAGGTGTCTCCAAAGATTGGCTGAAAAACCATTTTGGGACAGTGGTGGCAATAACAAACTCCACATTCTCTCTTTTAGCTAAGGCCTGCATAACGGCCACTGCTCTTGCAGCATGTCCAAAGCCATGAGAGGTAATGCAAAAGCCAATCTTCATTGGCCTCAGTCTGTTGGCGGAGGTGGCACTGGGAGGGTTACAGTAAAGCTGCTCCCCTCTCCGACCTGGCTTTGTACGGTTATCTGCCCGTTGTGTTTTTCAACAATACTTTTGGCAATAGCCAAACCAAGGCCGGTTCCTCGATTTTTATCGGTATAAAACGGGGTGAAAATCTGTTCCAGTTTTTCAAGCTCAATACCCGGCCCAGTATCATTGACCGTCAACTGCACCAGCCTCTGGTCACTATCAAACTCTGTTTTCATGGTTAACCTACCTCCCTGCTCCATTGCCTGAACGGCATTGAAAACAATATTAAAAACCACCTGGTAAATCTGCTCACTATCCATAAGAACAAGAGGAAGATCAGGCTGGAGGTTCACATCAACGACAATTTGTTTTTTAGCAAATTCCGAATCCATGAAACGTACGACCCGCTCACCCACATTATTTATGGATTCCTGCTTCACAGCACCCTCCCGTGGGCGTGCAAAATCAAGAAATTCCCGTACAATGTTGTCCAGTCGGGTTGTTTCCTCCACGATAATGCCAGCAAGGTGCTCATTGCCAGGGGCAACAGACGAAATGCGTTTCCGTAAAATTTCCGCTGTGGACCTGACAATACCAAGCGGATTTTTTATCTCATGGGAAACAGACGCCACCATTTTACCTAGTGATGCCAGACGCTGCGCCTTGTTGAGTTGCTCTTCCAGTTGAATACGTTCTGCTGCGCGCTTGCCCATGATGCGGTTGGCCTTGACAACGATCAAACTGAGAATTGCAAAAAGAACGCCCATGATGGATAAAGAAAAAACGATAATTCTCGCCTGGAGCTTTATTATAGCCTTTAAGTCATCTGAAAGATTTTGACGGATTTCAACAACACCCATTATCTCGCCGGTACGCTTGCCCAAACGGTCTTCCTGGTGAAAAGGGACAAAGGTTTTGAGCGTACAAAAGACCTCCGGCATTCCCGGTAACAAGCTGAACAACGACCCACCAGTGATGACGACGGTTGTATTTTCTCCCTCCAACGCTTTTTGGTATTCAAGACCACCCATGTTGAGTTTACCCATAAACTCTGGCTTGGTCGAATAGCTGATCCTGTTTTCACCTGCATCGAAAATGGTGACTGAATCGATTCGCAATCCACGGGTAATATTACGAACAATCTGATCAAGCCGATTATACTGTTTTTGTTCGGACAGGGCTATGCGACCATAGCGAACGACGGTGGGCAAAACAAACTGGAGAAAAACCTGACGATTAAGATTATCGGCAAAAAGCTGTGAATAAGCCTCACTCCTTTGAAGCAGTACACTTCGGGCGTTATTTGAAATCATCCAGGAGAGGACCAAGGAGGTAATCAGCATGGCCAGCAGGGCTGTAAAAGAAAAATACTTGACCAGCTCAAACGGTAGTAACCCGTCAGTTTTTCTGCCGTTTTTTAGAAAATTTCCCAGCCGATGAATATCAAAACGGGGTATCTTCGCCACATATACCGCAGCGGCGGCATAGAGTTGTTTCGCATGGCGGAGTAAATTGCCCTGCCATTGATTTTGCATATTCTTTCCAGAGATATCCAGGCTTCATCCCATGATCAACGATTTCCCAGCACATGCGTTCATCGCTTTCCCGAGGTCGAACAGCATACTGCCAGCTACTGAGATCATGTTGTTTAAGAGCCTGTTTAAAGGATAACCGGCCCATACCAACATCAAGCAGTAAGGGGGCAATCCTCCTGTCTGCTCTGGCATACACGGCCTGTTGTAAAACCCGTTCAGGGCGATCGACCTTGATCCTTAAATTAGGCACTTTACTCAAGGCTTTTCGAAGATACTTTATTTTTTGTTTCAACGCCATGACTGACTGGACAGGGGACTGCGCTAGACCTGCCTGATCAGCATCAATCCCACCGTAAGAACAGTATTGAAACGGGGTCCACGGTTTCGGCACAAAAGAATTCACGGACAGACTGATCTCTGTTAGCCGTCCACGTTCGCGGCCAATGGGCAGAAGCGCTTCCTGCACTTTTTTGACGAGATTAACAAACTCCTCCAAATCCTGGTCAGTTTCCGTTGGTAATCCGATCATAAGATAGAGCTTCAAGTGGAAGATACCCACCTCTGCCAACCGGGTAGCTGCAGAAAGCAGATCCGTTTCACTGAGTCCTTTATTGATAAGCTTTCGTAACCTTTCTGATGCGCCATCTGGAGCGATAGCAACACTTTTGAGATTAGAGGCAGCAAGCAGTGATAATAATTTGTCAGAAATATGATCTGCCCGCAGGGAAGAGAAAGAAAGGGAGCAGTTATTTGTGTGCAGGTACTGGGCAATCGTGTCAAGGGTCTCGGAATGAGCCATCTCCATGCCAAGCATTCCCACCCGTTTGACACTTGCAGGACGCTCAGCAAATGCTTTTAATATCGCCTCACTGTTCCATAGCCTGGGAGGACGATAGATGTAGCCGGC
The DNA here is from genome assembly GCA_030600525.1 of Desulfobulbus sp. Classification (GTDB taxonomy): domain Bacteria; phylum Desulfobacterota; class Desulfobulbia; order Desulfobulbales; family Desulfobulbaceae; genus Desulfogranum. The sequence goes on from JAUVLX010000147.1 coordinate 6,506, forward strand.
AGCGCAAAAACGACAGCCTCGACTGCAGCCGCGACCGAGTTCCACCATGTACATATTGAGTTCGGCCTCAGGAGACAACAGGTGTGAATGTCCTGCTCTTTCCTGCGGAGGCGCGATGACCTTTTCAACTCGATCCGGAATTCCTGGAGGAGTAAGAACTTGCGTTACCCTTCCCTGGTCATCATAGGCGACACTATAAAGGGTTGGTACATAGCATCCCTGACACTCACGTGCCACCTGTTGCAAGATATCTTGCCTGTCTGCACCAAGACACTTCTGCACCACAGTGAGCAAACTCGCTAATATCCCTTCTGCCTCACCAATAACCATTATATCTGCAAAAGGTGCCAGTGGTTCGGGATTCATAAAAACCGCAACACCACCTAGTATCACGAGGGGACTGCCTGGTCCAATTAAAGCAGCTCTTTTATCCGCAAACGGTTCAACCCGTCCGGCCGGTAGCATTGCAGCCAACCGGGGATAATCCTCTTCAAAACTAATGGAACCGCAAATTACAGGGAAATCACCAAGGGATCGTCCGCTTTCAAGGGAACGAAGAGAAAATCCTGCATCAGGATAGACAAACCTTTCACAGACAATCCCTTCGTAGGCATTGAGCAGATTATAAACAATTTGCAACCCAAGGTTAGAAACCGCTACTGAATAAGTATTGGGGTAGATTAAGGCAACAGGCAGGCGGTTTGCCCATTTTTTATGGACAGTACCAATTTCTTTAGAAAGTGAGGGGAACAAGTATAGAATACACCGGTTGAATTGCAGGTCAATCTACAGCCAGCACCATCACACACAACCAGACAGGGACAGTGCAGCTGCTCTTTTTTTAGCTCAGTTCAGGGGATTAGGTATCCTTCCCCCTAAATTTCAATTTGCCTTCTTTCGCAGGTAGGCGGGCTCATCATAATCGTGGTTTTCACGATCTTCAAATATCGGCCTTGGCATCGACGGCAGTCCTTGAGGTTGCCTGTTAGGTTTGGCCGCAGCAAAGGAGTTACTTTCCCCTCTTGAGGATTTCCCATCAGGTTCCCCAACGGGTTTTACCTGACCCGTTTTGGTAGTGGGCTCTGGATCCTGATTTCTCCTTACCACTTCAAGCTGAGATATGGTTTCCGTGTCATCAATACTTGAAATACCGGTAGCGATCACGGTTACCCGTAGTTCATCTCCCAGCGATTCGTCAAACAGGGCTCCGATAATAATATTGGCGTCGTCATGAGCTTTTTCCTGAATCAGGGCAGATGCCTCCATGAACTCATTCATGGTCAGAGTCTCTTCGGCAGCCGAAATATTAATTAGGATTCCCCTTGCTCCATCAATACCGACATCTTCGAGCAGTTGATTATCAATGGCCCGCTTGGCTGCCTCACTGGCACGATTTTCACCTACAGCTGCACCAGATCCCATAATTGCTGGTCCGACTTCTTTCATAACGGTCTTGAGATCAGCAAAATCCACATTGATATGACCAGGGAGATTAATAAGATCGGTAATCCCTTTTACAGCCTGTAAAAGAACATTATCAACCATCTTCATCATATCCACTAAGGTGGAATTTTTATTCATCAAACCAAGCAGCCGGTCATTGGGCACGGTAATAATGGTGTCGGCATACTCTTTGAGCTTTTCCCAGCCAGCTTCAGCATTACGCATTCGCTTTTTGGCCTCAAAATAGAACGGTTTGGTTACAACGGCAACGGTTAGAGCTCCGGCTTCTTTGCTGAGCTTCGCTATTTCTGGCGCAGCCCCTGTCCCCGTTCCCCCGCCAAGTCCGGCGGTAACAAAAACCATATCCGCACCTCGCATAGCTTCCTGGAGGTCCTCATAGCTTTCCTGGGCGGATTCCTTTCCCACCTCTGGATCAGCACCGGCACCCATGCCTTTGGTTATCCCTGGTCCCAGTTGCAG
>JAUVLX010000116.1 GCA_030600525.1 Desulfobulbus sp.
TCCTTTTCGCCGCAGTTCTCAACTCTTTTACGCCTGAAATGATCACTGGTGTACAAAATGGGATCCCGATCACCTTCACTTTTTATATTGAGCTCAATAAATTACGCAGCAACTGGTTAGACTCCTCACTGGTTAATACAACCATTACCCACACAATGACTTACAACAGTCTCAAAGAGGAATACCAGATCAACCATTCCGACAAGAATGGCAAAATGAAAACAACCCGCTCACTTAAAGAAGCCAAGGAGTTGATGGCAGAACTTAACAGCGTCCGTGTTATTTCCCTGGACCAACTTCAGCCCGAAGCCCAGTACGCATTGCGCCTGAAAGCAACACTTGAAAAAAACACACTGCCCCTTGGCATGCATTACCTTTTACCGTTTACCTCACTGTGGGATTTTGAAACAGACTGGCGAACCGTAGAATTTCGCTATTGACTGCTTTTTACCGGAGGGTGAATGCTCACACCTGAACAGAAAAAAAAGAAACAGCGGCTTATTCGCTATGTTATAATTTTTTGCATCCTGCTGATACCGTTTCTCGGTTACCTGCAACGGGGCCTTCTCAAAGGCGACTTCCACCTCCCCTTTTCAAGTACTGTCCTTATATTTGCCTTAATCAACATTAACGGATTACTGTTATTGTTAATGGTCTATCTGGTTTTACGCAACCTGGTAGAACTGGTTTTTGAACGCAAACACAACATTCTGGGCTCAAAACTCAAAACCAGACTGGTTGCTTCTTTTGTTGCCCTCTCCCTAGTCCCAACCATTCTTTTGTTTGTTATCGCTTTGCGCTTTGTTTCGACTTCCATGGACTATTGGTTCAACTCCAATGTGGAAGCGTCCCTGCAAGCCTCTCTTAAACTTGCCCAGTCAATTTTTCGTGACACAGAAAACAGGGCTAGCGGGATAGGTAGCCAGCTCGGAGAGATGCTTGAAAACAACACCGTGGACATTGGAGACATGGTCGCGCTTGAGCAGCTGTTTCAAAAGACCTTGGCTATTGCCCCACCAGGGGCACCAGACAGTATTGTCCTGATTGACGATAATGGGAACCAGCTTCTTGCCCACCGGGGACCGCGTCTGCTGCCCATTGTACTGCCTGCTGTTCCATCGGAAGCTATGCGTCAGGCTGCCAATAACAATGCCACCGAAATAATCACGACCAACACCAGTGTTGGTGAACTCATCCTGGCTATCGTCCCGGTGCATTTGCCGCATCATTACCGACAACCTGTTTTCCTGGTTACCTCACTTCTAATCCCAACCACCAAGCTGGAAAGGATGCAGATAGTTTCTGAAGGTACCACCGACTACCGACAACTGGTTATCCTCAAAGCACCAATCAAACTCAGCCTGATTATCATGATGCTGATAATCACCCTGTTGATCCTATTTGGAGCTATCTGGTTCGGTTTCTATATAGCCAAAAGCTTAACCGGCCCTATCGATAAACTCGCGCTTGCAACCAGACGTGTGGCCGACGGAGACCTCAACTTTATTATTGAAAAAGAATCCGACGACGAGATGGGATTACTGGTTGATTCCTTCAACTCGATGACTACCGATATCAAGGCATCCAATGAAAAACTCGGTGTTGCCCATCAGGCACTCCAAGAAAGCAACATCGTTTCAGAACAACAGCGGCGTTACCTTAAAACCATCCTCGAAAATGTTGCAGCAGGTGTGATCGCTCTTGACGAAAACAGCAAAATCACCACCATCAATCGTTTTGCAGAGGAATTGCTCCACATCAAGCCCAACAAACTGATCGGCAAAAATTTCCATGAGTTCCTGCCTAAAACCCATGTTATGATAGTGGAAAGTTTTCTCAATGAACTCCTTTCGACAGGCAAACACTCCATTGAGCGCCATCTTCGAGTAACTGTTCGTCGGGGTGAAACATTATCCCTTCAGGTCAACATAACCAGAATGGTCGATGAACAGTCAAATCCCATCGGGTTTGTAATTGTGTTTGATAACCTGACCAAACTGGAAAAGGCCCAGCGTCTTGCCGCATGGCAGGAGGTTGCCAGACGAATTGCCCATGAAATAAAAAATCCATTGACGCCTATCCAGCTATCAGCCCAGCGACTGCGAAAACGTTACATGGACATCATCCCCAAAGACAGGGATATTTTTGACCAGTGCACTGCCACCATTGTCAATCAGGTGGAAGAAATAAAGCGCCTTGTCAGTGAATTTTCAGATTTCGCCAGAATGCCGAAAATACATAAAAAACCTTCTGACATAAAAAAGATGGTTGAAGAAGTCTACATCCTCTACAAAGAAGCGCACAAACACATTGCCTTTAGCCTGGAAACCGATGACCACCTGCCCGAATTCTTTTTTGATCCGGTGCAGATAAAACGAGTATTAATAAACCTGCTTGACAACGCGGTCAGTGTTATTGAAAACAGTGGCACCATCTCTCTCAGACTTGTGCTCCACAAGCAGCAACCGCAGACCGTTCGGCTTATAGTTGCCGATGACGGACCTGGCATAACCGAAGAGGTAAAGCTCCGTCTGTTTGAGCCCTATTTTTCTACCAGAAAATCTGGGACAGGCCTAGGCCTAGCCATAGCCCATACAATTATAACCGAGCACAGCGGGTCAATCATTGTCCACGAAAACAAGCCCAACGGTACGGTATTTACGGTTGAATTACCCTTGGACACCTGATACTGTTAGCTTCCTTAACTTACTATCAAACTTTCCCTAAACTGATCGTTTTATACCGCTAATGTCAATCCATATACTAATTATAGACGACGAACAAGCCATCCGTGAATCATTGTCTGGAATTCTTGGCGATGAAGGGTTCACTCCCCATTCTGCTGGCTCTGCAGAAGAGGGTCTCCAGGTGCTTGCAGAAAAAGAAATCCACTTGGCACTGCTTGATATCTGGATGCCAGGCTTGGACGGGCTTGAAGCCCTGAAACTGATCAAGGAACAATACGACCTGCCGGTGATCATGATATCTGGCCACGGCACCATCGAAACCGCAGTCCAGGCAACGCGGATAGGTGCATTTGATTTCATCGAAAAGCCCCTGTCGTATGATAAAATCATCCATTCCATCAACAAGGGGCTCCATGTTGCCCGGCTTGAACGAGAAAACAAGCTCCTCAGGGAAAGCGGCCCGTCCAAACCCGACATAACCGGAAAGAGTGACATTATTAACTCCCTCCGAGAGCAGATTAAAAGGGTTGCTCCGACAGATGCCTGGGTCCTCATTCGTGGCGAGCATGGAACAGGGAAGGAACTGGTAGCGCAAACCATCCACCGCAAATCCAATCGTAATGTCCATCCCATGGTAGAGGTTAACTGCGCTGCAATCCCTGAAGAACTGATCGAGTCTGAACTGTTTGGACATGTTAAGGGGGCTTTCACCGGTGCCACTGAATCCAAAAAAGGTAAATTTGACCAGGCCAACGGCTCGACCCTATTCCTTGATGAAATCGGTGACATGAGTCTTAAAAGTCAGGCAAAGGTATTACGAATACTGCAGGAACAGAAATTTGAGAGAGTCGGCGGTGCCAGGACTATCAATGTAGATGTCAGAGTTCTGGCTGCCACCAACAAAAACCTGGAAGAGGAGATGCACAAAGGCAACTTTAGGGAGGATCTCTTCTATCGCCTCAACGTGGTGCCGATAAATGTCCCGGCTCTCATGGATCGACGGGAAGATATCCCACTGCTCGTTGCTGATTTTCTCAAAAATTTTAGTGAAAAAGGGTTTGGTGATAAACAATTATCTGAAGAAGCGCTCACCACCCTCATGCAACATAACTGGCCAGGCAATGTCCGAGAGTTGAGAAACATGATAGAGCGAATGGTTATCATGAGCCCAAAAGACGTCATTGCTGACAGTGACGTTACTCTTTTTTTCGGCAAAGAGGTTGCTCCAGCTGTGACCTGCGCCCTCCCTTTGCAAAAGATTCAACACCTCCCGTACAAGGAAGCGCGCAAAGCATTTGAGATCGAATACCTTAATGCTAAGCTCACAGAAAACGACGGCAATATTTCTAAAACTGCCGAACAGGTGGGCATGGAACGTAGTCACCTTCATAAAAAATTAAAATCTCTCGGCATTAATGCCGCAAAAATTGGTGAACACGCTGCGTAAGCAGTTTTTTCACACCCAATCATTTACACTCAGGTACAACAATGGTTTTTCCAGAATATCGGCCCCGTAGAATGCGTCAAAATGAAACCATGCGCTCCATGATCCGTGAAACGCATTTAACATCTGATCAGTTAGTTTACCCTCTCTTTGTTCTGCCGGGTAAGGGGCAGCGAGAGGAGGTTTCCTCCATGCCTGGTGTTTTCAGGCTCTCCATTGATCAACTCCAGCAAGAAGCCAAAGAATGCCTTGAGCTCGGAATACGCTCGGTGATCCTGTTTGGTTTACCTGAAAAAAAGGATGCTGTTGGTTCAGGCGCCTATGCCAGAAACGGTATAATCCAGCAAGCTATTAAAGAGCTTAAAAACAAGGCTCCAGACCTCAATGTGATAACAGATGTCTGTTTATGCGAGTACACAGACCACGGGCACTGTGGCTGCCTTCAAAATAACGAGGTGGACAATGACGCCACACTTGAACTGTTAGCGAAAACAGCTCTTTCCCACGCCGAAGCAGGGGCCGACATTGTGGCACCATCGGATATGATGGATGGCAGGGTAAGTGAAATTCGTTCTGTCCTGGACGAAAACTCTTACCACATGACGCCGATTATGTCCTATGCGGTCAAATATGCATCTGCTTTTTATGGTCCTTTCCGGGATGCGGCTGACTGCTCACCGCAATTTGGTGATCGGCGAAGCTATCAGATGGATCCGGCAAACAGCAGGGAAGCACTACGAGAAGCGACATTGGACGTTGAAGAAGGTGCCGATATCCTCATGGTAAAACCGGCGGTTGCCTATCTGGACATCATCAGGCAATTGCGGGATGAATTCGACCTGCCGGTGGCAGCCTATCATGTGAGTGGCGAATATGCGATGATCAAAGCCGCTGCAGAAAAAGGGTGGATAGATGAAGAACGGGTAATGGCTGAAACGCTATTATCCATACGCCGTGCTGGCGCGGATATCATTATAACCTATTTTGCTAAGGACATGGCAAAGCTACTGGCAAAATAAAAAAACAGTCCGAAGACTCAGGAGTGCACCTGTGATTTACTCTGGTCTACTCCTGATTCTCTCTTACCACATTCATTCCTGCATTAACTTCATACAACGACGACCATTCGCAGCTACTACAGGGCAAAGATAACGATACAACGCAACCGCAACAAACGCCCCTACAACGTCCGCTACAACATCAGTTCCTGAAGGGTCCCGTCCGACAATAAAGCTTTGATGTATTTCATCGGTTATGCCAAACATCAGGCAGAAAAGGATGACACCTGTCGAGACCAAAGCAGCCCGTTGCCGCCATACGTGGAAAGGAAAAACAAAGCAGGTACTCAAACCCAATACCGCATAAATGCAGGCATGAAGTATCTTGTCCAGCCCTTTAATCTGTGGAAGCTGAAAAGTGCCACCAGGTTGGTGGGAGAGGTAAAAAATTATCCCCATGACCACTGCCATGGGGATAGCTCGAACTCCATATTTTCCAATGCCTTCCATACTGCAGGCTCCTCGCTTACAGGGTAAGATGTACCTGATCCAGTAAATCCTGTGAATACCGTTTCTTCACCCTTTTCATGGCTGCATTAATTTGTTGGGTCGGAGCATCAGCCAGATGCATTTCCTCTTGGTCTGTATAGGATGTTAGAAAAAGTTTTTTATCACGCAGGCTGTAAGTATGGCCCCAGTTAATCTCGATAGTCTCACTATTTTCTTCTATGGGTGCTTCAAGTGCTTCCCCATCCCTGGCAACCTGCACAGCATCTGAGTCGGTTACTTCCAGCAACCAGGCATCACCTTTGGCGTTACTGAAGAAAATAAACACGCCGAGTTCAAAGAATTCCTCTTTTTTCGTCTCCGCTGCTCGCTGTATCTTTGCAATCGCATTCATCAAGGTGATCTTTATCTGATCTTGCTCGACAGTTTGCCGCTCTATCTGCTGTGCAGTAAGACAGCAATGCTTGTATTTTTTCCCTGACCCGCATGGACAGGGTTGATTCCTACCGATCTTGCCCATTGTATTTAGTCCTTGCTATTTTTAATGACACTCTCAACAGATACCCGAATGGCATACAGTACTGGCCGTATTCTGTTTTTTTTCAATCCTTATAAGGAATTAACAGATTACAGTCCAGCAGGCAACAGGCAAAATGGACGTATCTCATTGCCAGATGCCTGCTATAGTGGAAAATTGCTTCCCTTTGACCGTTAGCCCGTCACGAACACTTTGAATATCCACAATCATGACAAATCTCACATCCTTCCTCAAACACCAGTTTCCCTTTACATTCAGGGCAAATGGAGGCAAATCCGTGATGGGTTCCGGCCATAAAGGATTTCAACAATTTGCCGAGCTGTGCTGGCAAATCAAGCATATGCCCGCTGGAGCGATCAAGTTGTTTGATGATCTCATCCATTGGAATTTGATAACGAAGGGCCAGAGAAACCAAACGACAGGTCGTGGTCCACATGGTTGATTTATCCTTGAGATCAACCCGGTTATCAAACGGGAATTTTGCAAACACTTCCATCGGATTTTCATTTTCATCAAAACAGACAAGCAGATAGATGGTGTTTTCGTTAATATCCTTTAAACGGTAACGTTTTGCACTGAGCATATCGGGCAGGGTTGTCTTTCTTACTACCCCTGTTGAAGAGACTACCGCGTTTTTTTCATCACTTGTGGTGGTCGTGTTCAGTACCTGGTGATCACGGGAGCCATCTCTGTAAACAGTCAGGCCCTTACATTCCAGTTCGTAACCGAGCAGATACGAGGTGCGTACATCCTCTAGAGTGGCAGACGAAGGTAGATTAATGGTCTTGCTGATGGAAGAGTCCACCCCATTTTGCTGAAGTATGCCCTGCATGCGGATATGATTTTCCGGAGTAATATCCTGTGCTGTCCTAAAAATTTCCTGCCACTGCTCGGGGATATCCTCATTATCTATAACAGAACCGTCCCTGGCAACGTCCTCCAGCAAATCAGAAGAGTAAAACCCTTCTCTTTTGGCCACGTTTTCAAAATGCTTATTCACCATGAGCAACCTGTCGCCATCCATGACATTTTTTTCCATAACAATAGAAAAATAGGGCTCACAGCCTGATGCACAATCGGCAATCATGGAGACTGTTCCGGTTGGCTGAATAGATGTTAAGGCGGCATTTCTACGGGCAGGATACGTATTTACCTCCGCATCATAAGCAGGAAAAGGTCCTTTGATATCAGCAATACCAATGGATGCCAGTCCTGCCTCTTTACGGATAAACGACATTACATCAGCCGAGCAAGTGCGTCCTTCTTCGGTACCATAGGGAAGCTTCAACTGGATCAGCATATCGTGCAACCCCATGATACCTAATCCCACCTTTCGTGTTTTCTGCGTCATTTCTGCAATTTCCGGAATAGGAAACCGGTTACAGTCAATGACATTGTCGAGAAATCGGACCGCCAGATGTACGGTCTTTTCCAGACGTTTATAGTTAACCTTGCCGTCAACAACAAACTGGCCAAGATTAATGGAACCAAGGTTACAGGATTCGTAAGGCAGCAGCCACTGTTCACCACATGGGTTGGTGGCCTCGAAATCTCCTAACTGGGGAGTTGCATTATCACGGTTGGCAGCATCAATAAACAGGACGCCCGGCTCACCATTATGCCAGGCAAGGTCAATAATTTTATTGAATACATCCAAGGCACGTAAACTTTTAACAACATCACCGTTAGAAGGATCTATAAGGCTATACTCCTGATCTTCTTGCACTGCGCGCATGAATTGATCAGTAATGGCCACGCTGAAATTAAAATTGGTATACTTTTCCTGGTCTTCCTTAGCTGAAATAAAATCAAGAATATCAGGATGATCGACCCGCAACACCCCCATGTTCGCCCCACGCCGTTTGCCCCCCTGCTTGATGGTTTCGGTGGCAGCATCAAAAACCGCAGCAAAGCTTAAAGGCCCAGAGGCAACCCCCTGGGTTGAGCGAACAGCTGAATTCTTAGGCCGAAGCCTGGAAAAGGAATACCCTGTACCGCCGCCTGTTTTATGGACAAGTGCTCCATTACGAATAGAGGTAAAGATGCCGTCCATTGAATCTTCCACCGGCAGCACAAAACAGGCGGAGAGTTGCCCCAAATCGGTCCCAGCATTCATAAGACAAGGCGAGTTGGGCAGAAAGTCGAGGTCGTAGATCATGTTGAAGAATTCATCACGGATACGCTCATAGTCATCCTGATCCTGATCCACCACTGCTACGGCATTAGCGACACGGCGGCAAAGCGTTTCCCAGTTTTCAATGGGATTCCCCTGCTCATCCTTTAAATAGTAACGACGATTTAATACAGTTTCAGCTGTTTCAGTCAAACGGTGCCTAGGCATATCTTTGGACATATATTCCCCTCTCTCAAAAAGGTTCTTTTATTACTTTTAATAAGCAGTGTAGAAATAAAAAATTCGCTGGCCGATAAAACAAAAAAACGCGAGTAAACCGGCTCCTAGCAAACTGGCAAGTACAACTCAATAAGTACAACAACAAATAAGGTTTAAATCGGGAAATCTGTGCTGGAAAAAGACGCGTCCGGGTAATACGAATATTACATTTAACAACCTTCGAGCAGCAATGGTACGTGTGTTTTGCTTTGACCTGGGTGTATTGAAGGATAAAGCCTGACTCGAAAGTAATATCGAACAAACAGGGAGAAAAATTGAACCAATCCCTACTCGACCGTTGGCAACGTTATCACAACATATAGGACACATCAAGAAGAAAGCGCACTATATATTGTGTTTCCACCGCCAACGAAAAAAAACCTCACATTTTCAATAGGTTCAGGTCTGCGGGCGATTATTGACTATTTGGGAAAAACTTAAAAGTATAAAAAGCAACAAAAAAAGTACTGCTAACCCGGTTTTCTCATCAATTCAGGCGGCGTCAGGTTTAAAGTTTTTGGCTATAAATAGGTAAGCGTAGATTCCGGGTAAGCGTAGATTCCGATAGTAGCCTATATTCATTGCCAAAATACTGAAGAAAATGACGCCGGATGGACTGACCTTTGGTGAATATTTTGGAAATTTGTAACTCCATGTCACTTTGCTCAACATAAAGAATTTGTTTACAATTGGACAAGTTGACAGAATGTTCATGAAAAATTCGGGCTAAAAACGAAAAAATTGGTGCCAGGAGAGAGATGCATAGAACTCTGGTTGTGATAATTCTTTTTTCACTCCTGCTTTTACTTGTAAGCCACCATCACGCAACCAGTGAAAGCTTTGTACAGCTGAAAAATCATACAGCGTATCCTGGTTCCCCAGAACCATATACGACACCTGCCCAGTGAGTCCGAGGGTCCATTTTTCATGAACATTTGCTATAATACCAGCGGATAAGGTTGGGCCGACGTCAAGGGCATGGTTGAATCGATCAGAAACAAGCACTGTCCCCCCTGCTAAA
>JAUVLX010000100.1 GCA_030600525.1 Desulfobulbus sp.
TCTCCGTTGCACGAACAAACCTGACCACAGGCACCGTACAGACAACTTTTTACATGTTTTTGATTTTGTTTACACTTTTACTGGTGGCAGAAATCAGCATTATGGCAAAACAGGTCAGCATCGGGCCGGAGGAGGACTAACATGATTGAAAATCTTGACTATGCAACCATGCAGCATCTTTGGTGGCTGATCTGTTCGGTGGTGGGTTCGCTCTTTCTTTTTCTCACCTTTGTCCAAGGTGGGCAGACCCTGTTATGGCAGGTTGCAAAAACAGAGACAGAAAAGGATTTGGTTATTAACTCCCTTGGCCGGAAATGGGAGTTGACCTTTACCACTCTGGTTCTCTTTGGCGGCGCTTTATTTGCCTCTTTTCCCAAATTTTATTCCACCTCATTTGGTGGCGCCTACTGGGTTTGGATACTGATTCTTTTTAGCTTTATTATTCAGGCCGTGAGTTATGAGTTCCGTACAAAACCCTTTAATATATACGGAAGAAGGGTGTACGAACTTTTTTTGTTCATTAACGGATCTGCTGGTATCCTCCTCATTGGGGCCGCAGTCGGTACCTTTTTCACCGGGTCCAACTTTGAGCTCAGTAATTATAACTTTGTAACCTGGACTCATCCCTTGCGAGGTCTTGAGGCAGCACTCAGCTTTTCCCTTTCCAGTGTTTTCAACATCGCATTGGGTCTCTTCCTGGTCTTTAACGCACGGACGTTGGGGGCAATGTACCTGATAAACAATATAGATCTTGTTGAAGTGCCAGCAATGGAAGAAAGGCTGAGAAAGGCCTGTTGGACCAATTTTACGTTGTCGTTACCATTCTGCCTTTATGTTGTTGTCTCCTTACTGGTGATGAAAGGATTTGGTATTGTTGATGATCAAGGAACCATTGATTATGTCAAATTTAAATACTTCACTAATCTGCTCGCTAACCCATGGCTTCTTGGATTTTTGCTAGGTGGGCTTGGGTTGGTCATCATCGGGGCACTGCGGACGGCAAAAACAAAAAGTACCGCCGGGATATGGTTTGGTGGTTTAGGCACCGTGTTGGTGGGGCTGACGGTATTGCTGTTGCCTGCCTATAATAATACGGCTTTTTATCCATCAAAATTTGATTTGCAATCAAGCCTGACTATTTATAATGCATCGTCTAGCCCGTACACTTTAAAAGTGATGACGTACGTGGCCCTGGGCATCCCTTTTGTCTTGGCCTACATCGTGTATGTGTGGTGGTTAATGGACAGGAAAAAGATGAAAATTGAAGATACCGGCGATAGCGCTGCATACTAGCCGTGGGAGGTTAAGCATATGAATACGTTTCTTTTGATCACATGGGTAGTGGTGATTGCTGCCTCTTTTAATTTGGCAGTACGATTTTTGAAAAAACTGAATTTATTTTAAATATTCCTGCTCAGCTTTAAAAAAGCCGCTTCATTTATGAAGCGGCTTTTTTTTTTGTCTTATTCCTTTATTCGTCATATCTCATTTTTCCCTGAGTTATGGAAAGCAAGCTTTCACCTCTTTGATAAATGCTTCCATGGATTGTGAAAGCCATTTGTCCTTGTGTGAAATCATTAAAATGGCAGTTTCTATCGTCTCGGTTCCCATCTGAAAAGATGCAAAACGTCCCTGCTGTAGTTCTTCTTTGACAGCTATTTCCGGCAGAATAGTCACGCCGACCTGTTGCTCCACACATGATTTTATTGTTTCAAGGGAGTTGAGCTCAATAGTGGCAGCTGGCTTTACCTTGAGTTCATCCAGTGTTTGTAAAAAGGTTGAATTGTAACGACAGTCGTGTTTTGGCAGAAGCAATGTTTCATGTTCCAGATCTTTCAGACTGACATGAGCCCTTTTGCTCAGCGCACAGTGATTTGAACAAACGAATAGCAGGTTCGTAAATCCCAACACTTCACTTTTGAGGTCAGCTTCGTGAATGGCATCTATCAGGAGAAAAGCCACATCTGTGATGCCGGATCTTAATTCACGTTTCAAAGAGGAAAAGGTACAGCTGTTGATGTCCAGGTTGACCTTTGGGTACTGTTGCTGGAAACGGCTAAGTACTTGCGGCAGGATATAGGTTCCAAGGCTCTGTGGAATTCTTACAGAAATGGAACCTTCCGGTTCTTCCCAGCCCCCTACTTCTGCAAAGGTTTCGGCCTCAATGTCTATCATCTTTTTTGCATACCGAACCATTATCCTTCCTGCTTCGGTGAGTGCTACTTTTTTTCCCAGACGGTCAAAAAGTGGGACACCGAGTTCCTCTTCCAGGGTTCTGATCCTCGATGAAACGGTTGATTGCGCAAAATTAAGTGCGTCTGCAGCCTGACTGAAACTTAATAAATCGGCTACCATCAGAAAGGTCTTGAGTTGGCGTAATTCCATCTTGGTTCTCCTATCGATTATTCCGATAATAACCGCTAATTTGATTCGCTGGACACGTTATTAGCGATCGGTTACTACATACCAGATTTGTATTTGAGAAGTCAATTCGGATGGTTTGGTAATCGCTGCAATGAGGCTGCTTTTTAAGGATCATATAAGGGAATAATGAATTTTAAAAGCTGTGCCAACGTAACGAATATAAAGCCCAAAAAGGAAAAGTTGCGTGAACCACGTGCCACATGACTCGGTTAAGAGAATAAGAATAAAGGGAAACCAGATGAAAAAAGTAGGCATCATTCGTTGTCAGCAAGTTGAAGATATGTGTCCGGGTACAACCGATTTTAAAGTTGCCGCCCAGGGTAAACTTGGGTTTGAACATACCGGACCAGTAGAGATTGTCGGTTTTGTTAGTTGTGGTGGATGTCCAGGGAAAAGAGCTGTCCCAAGGGCCCAACTGATGGTTGACAGGGGCGCGGAAATTATAGCCTTTGCGTCATGTATTTCAAAAGGCAATCCGATTGGTATGGCTTGCCCCCATTTTGAAGAAATTAAAGATGCTGTTATCAGAAAAATAGGCACAGATATAGAAATCCTTGAGTATACCCATTAACAAAAGATAGTAATTAGAAGGGCCTGCGAGATTGCAAGCCGTGTGAAGGTAACAACGGAGAGCAACGTAACTTGGACAGTTTGGTAGGGATACAGAGGAGATAACCATTGAGTAAAGGAGGGAAGATGAACACTATCTGGGCAGTACTTGTTGCGTGTATTGCTGCCTGTTTGTTGGCAGTAACCAGTGCCATGGGTGCGGGAGGACCAAAGCCTGAACCGCAGCCCAAGGCAAAGACTATTGCTGAGCTTGCAGAGCGCTATGATTCAAGCAGATGCATTGAATGTCATGAAGAAGCTCATGACCAATGGTCAGAGTCGCTTCATGCCAAGTCTATTCTTGGAACGCCTCGCACCGCACCGACGATCATCACTGCCATTGAAAAGGGGCTGAAGCTGTTTCCCTATTCTGGTGTAAAGAAAGACGAAGACATCACAGTCGAAAGCCTGATGATGTGTATGAAATGCCATCTGCCTCAATTGGATGAAGCCACCGATGATGTAGCCCGCGAAATTGTGGCAACCATTCGAAGCTGGCAACAGGCATATAAAGTGGAAGACTATGATCGAGTTGACGAGTTGGAGGAGACCATAGCCAGTTTGAATATTGGCTGTATGGTATGCCACAACAAACTTGCGCTCATTCATAAGTATGCTGATGGGTATCCACAACCGGATACCGTCTATGGTGCCACCGAGGGAGACCATGAAGATGAAGAGTATCCCAAAGTGGCAGTAGCTCCAGCATTAGGTGAAGCTATTTTTTGTGGACAGTGCCATGGGCAGGGACCAAATTTTGAACTGGATCATCCTTCCCAGTGTGCAACAGCATATGGGAGTTACCTTTTTGCCTATGTAGCACATGGCGGCAGCAAAACCTGTCAGGAATGCCATATGGATCAATCCGGTCTTGGTCATGATATGCAGGCGTACCGGGATGAGGACATGATTGCCATGGCCGTAGATGTGAACGTGGAAGGACGGTCACTGTTCTGGCGAAAAAACAAGCAAGACGGTGTGCTACCGATGGGTATCATCAACGTTGAAATTTATAACAAAACCGGTCACGGCATACCAGACGGCTGACCTACTCCAAATAGGCTGGTCCTGGATGTGACTGCTAAAACAAAGGATGATACAGTAATTTATAATAAACAGAAATTTTACATGCCCTATCCCGGACGCCTCGGCCGAGGTAAGGAGATGGGCAGAGGACCTTATGAAAAAAGCGGTATCCTCAGAGAAACAAGCATTCCACCATTGACACGGGTTCACGAAACCTTTGAAATCACATTCCCCTATGAAGATAAGGTGGCAGGTGCTTCCACCCGCAGGGAATTACTCAATGATGAAATAACTGTTTCTGTGGTTTTGTCTTATCTGCCGTTTGGCGAATTTGACGGCAATGAGGTAACGTTTTTTGAAGAAAGCAAGGTGCTGGATTTAAAGACAGAATGGATTTGGAGATAATATCGGTTATGTAATCCGATCCATTGCCGTTGGTTAAATCGCTTAAGCCCGTATGGTCGATCCATACGGGCTTTTTATTTGGGACGGAGGAAAACGGTTATCTGCAGCGGCCCGCAATGATAAATGCATGGACTCTCTGCCGGCCCATGAATAACGGACAAGATGTTAACCGAATTTTACTGTTTCGTAATAGGAAATTAGAGATAAAAATATAAGGTGTTGAAAACAACAGAAGAGACTCTTTTTCAAACAGGAAAGGCCCTATGCAAAATGAGATTCAGTTATTCAAAGCACTCTCCGACGGAACCAGACTGCGGATACTCTTGCTGCTCCTGAACAACGGAGAGTTGTGCGTCTGCGACCTGATGGAATCCTTGCAGATTCCCCAGTCAACCGCATCGCGTCACCTGGCCTTGCTGCGCAACGCTGGACTCGTCGACGGGAAACGGCGCGGGACCTGGATGTATTACCAGGTGGCCGAGGATCAAACACTCGGTTCGGTGATACTGGCTGGCCTCAGGCAACACTGCTCCAGACTGGACACCGCTGCCGCAGACCACAGGAGATGCCTGGAATTTCTTTCAACTAAAAGCGACACCTCATGCCACAAAGCGAATAATCAGCAGGAATAATACACAGTGGAAAACAATAAACGACTATCATTTCTCGATCTACGCCTGGATTTTCATTACTGTCGTGCTGGCATGGTTCGGTCTGACAGGTGCAGTGGTTGATATCTCCATTGGTGAAATCGCCAAATCAGTCTTCATCTACCTTGGAATCCCCTTTCTCGGTGGCGTGCTGACCAGTTTTTTCGGTATCAGAAATAGGGGCAAAGAGTGGTACGAGACGGTCTTCATCCCGAAGATATCACCATTGACCCTGATATTTTTGCTTTTTACCATCTTGGTTATGTTCTCTCTGAAAGGAGAGTACATCATTCCGCTACCATTCGACGTGTTGCGTATTGCACTGCCGCTGACCATCTACTTTTGGTCATGTTTCTCGTTTCTTTCTTCCTGTCGATGAAGGTTGGGGCAACCTACGAGCAGACCACCACGTTCAGCTTCACGGCGGGATCAAACAATTTTGAACTGGCTATTGCCGTAGCAATTGCGGTATTGGGCATTGACGCCGGTGTAGCATTCGCTGCTGTTATTGGTCCGCTGGTTGAAGTGCCCGTGATAGCACTGGTTAACGTCGCCCTCCGATTTCGTAAAAAATATTTCCCTCATGTCAAGAGCACCGTCACCGGTGTCTGTCACGTGAGAAAACCTAAATAATCAACACTCATCATGAACACGAAAAAAACAACCCTACTCTTCCTCTGCACCGGCAACTCCTGCAGGAGCCAGATGGCCGAAGGCTGGGCAAAGGCTTTGAAGAAGGACATGATCGAAACCTGGTCCGCAGGCATCGAGAAGCATGGACTCAACCCGCTTGCCGTCAAGGTTATGGCGGAAGCAGGTGTCGATATTTCACAGCAGGAATCCAATGTGATTGACGAGTTGCCCATTAAGGAATTCGATTGGGTCATAACCCTCTGCGGCCACGCCGACGAGACCTGCCCGTTTTTCCCCGGCAAAAGGATTTACAAAGGATTCGACGATCCTCCAAAACTGGCTGCGGACGCGACCAGTGATGAAGAAAAGCTTGTCCACTACCGGAGAGTCCGGGATGAGATCCGAGAGTTCATTATCTCCCTGCCTGACTCTCTTTCCGTATCATAATTACTACAAAGGAACGACCATGAACGAACTTGACCAAACACTTACCGAAATGGACTTTGATTTTCTCGGCAACGGTGAACACGCAATGAGTATCGACGGGATGCGCAAAGTCCTTAGCAACGATCATTTCCTCTTCCTGGATGTGCGCACTGACAGGGAAAAGAATATTGTAACTTCCCTTTCACCATACACATCCCCCTGAACCAACTACCGAACCGACTGGATGAACTGCCGAAAGACAAGTGCATCATCACCTTCTGCTCGTCCATCTTCCGTGGCGGCGTCGCCTACACCTATCTCCATGCCAACGGTTTTGCCGAGGTGAAATGCCTGGCGGCCACCATGGAAGAAATGGTCGGCGCCTTCAAGCCTGGGCCATTGGCAAAAATGCAGGCGTAGACAGGATTTCCCCATGGACTCTTCACTACTTGCCATCACCGGCATGTCCTTCCTTTTAAGCTTTATTTTCGCTCTGGGCGGGGTCGGCTCCGGCCCTGGTGTTAATTCCGGCCATCACCTGGCTTGGTCTGCCTCTCGCAGAGGCAAGATCGATTGGGCTGTTTGTCAACGGCGTTAGCATGATGGGGGCAACCTGGTCGAATATCCGGCAAAAGCGGCTCGATTACCGCCTGGGCCTCCCGATCATCATCGCCTCCATCATATTGGCCCCTGTGGGCGCCTGGGTCGGTGTACTAGTCCCTACCGAATACGTGATGTATGCCTTTGTTGCCTTCTTGAGCTTTTCCGGGCTTATGATTCTATTCTTCAACGGTTCGAAGTACAAGGATCAATACCGAGAAGACAGACCGATTACCGGGCCGATGCTTACCGGTGTCGGCTCCGGTTTCTTGTCCGGCCTGTTGGGCGTGGGCGGCGGTGGATTGATCTCACCGCTCATGATCCTTCAGGGGTTCAACCCGAAGAAGGTGGCCACGGTCGTCACCGCGTTTGCCGTGCCTTTCTCCTCGGTTACCGCCTTTCTCGCCTATGCAACCATGGGCTCGGTCAGTTGGAAGACTCTTTGTTTTGCCGGCGCTGCTGCCTGGGCCGGCGGCTACCTCGGCACAATCGTCATGCAGAAGAATATGCGCCCGGCTGCCGTACGGAAATTTTTTGGCGGCGTGCTCCTCCTTCTGGCAGTGCGAATGATACAGAAGATGTTACTGTAAAGATGCCTTAGACATGTTCAGTTTTGAGCATGGTCGTGTAATCGTATATTCAAGGTGGGGCAATATTAATGGCTTTGCCTGAAGCGCGCTCCTAGAGATCGGGAGATTTCAAAAGCAGGTTTTCACCTCAATTAGAAAAAAAATCCTTTGTATTCACTTGGCGAGAAGACGTCTTACTGGCGGGCAAGCCGGCCTATGTTTGCAACTCCATTTTCGGTAGAACGGTAGGGGTTAATGTCAACCCCTCCTCTTCTGGTGAAGCGCGCATAAACCATCAGCCGATAAGGTTTGCAGTGAGACATGATGTCAGCAAAAATTCTTTCAACGCAGTTCTCGTGAAAGCCGGTATGTTGCCGATATGATACGAGGTAGGTCAAAAGACTTTCCTTTACGATGTGCTGGCCGTGATAGTTTATTACAACTGTGGCCCAATCAGGCTGTCCTGTTACGGGGCAATTGGTTCTTAAGAGATGCGAGTGGAGGCTTTGTTCGATGACGTCCTCACCTGTTTCCAAAAGATCCGGATGTGTCTGGTAGTGGATAATCTCAATATCCAATTCATCAATGCACTCGCCTTCAGGTTGCGCAATCTGTAATAACTCAAAACGTTCCGGTGGTATCAGATGGACTTTTACCTGTTCGCCCGCTATCTGGCTCAGGTCTTTTGTCATGGTTTCCTGCACGATTTTTTCGGATTCAAACTGAGTCTGATTAAAGGAGTTGCAATAGAGTTTCAACGATTTGGATTCGATAATATGAGGAGTTGTGCAGGGAAAGATAATTTCACCCACTGCTATAACAGGTTTTCCTTTTTTGTTCAGCCAGGAGAGCTCATAAGCGGTCCATCTATCTTCACCATAAAAAGGAAGTTCTTCTTGCAGACCAATTTTTTGTCGGGCTGGTCCCCGCGCTACAGGACACAATTGCCCTGCATCATACCTGGTTGAATGGATGACTGTTTTACCAAGGGGAAGATCTTTTGTTGCCATGCTGTTCTCTGGTTAATAATTAGCGCTTGCTTGTTGATTTTGATAGTGGGCTAACGGGAAATTTGTAATGAATTCAATCCATTTAGTCACTGGTTTTGGTATATCGTCGGGTCCATTCCCTCGCTGTGACGCAAGGCATACTTTCGCTCGTCACAAGCACCGCAGGTACCACAGTGGGTTTCTTCACCTTTATAGCATGTCCAAGTCTTTGTAAAATTCAACCCAAGTTTTCTGCCTAAATCGCCTATATGTCTTTTATCGATGACAGCATACGGAAATACGAGGCTCACCTGTTTGTCAGTTCCAATCAGAACCGCTTCAGAGAAAGAACTGTTGAATTCGGGGCGGCAGTCGGGGTAGATGAAATGATCTCCCGAGTGGGAGGCCAAGTATACCTCGCTCGCCCCCACCGATTCAGCAAAACCTGCCGCTATTGAAAGCATGATTCCATTTCGAAACGGAACGACGGTAGACTTCATATTCGCCTCTTGATACGAACCATCAGGAATTTCCTCACCGGACTGCAGGAGGCTTGAGGAAAACAGCTCATTAATAAATGAAAGCTTAATGATGTGATGAGGTACGGCCTTTTCCTGACAATACGCGGCAGCCATAGGGAGTTCCCGACAATTGTGTTTGGAACCGTAATCAAAGCTGATGGCTTGAACTTGTTTTCCCTGTTCGAGCAAGTCGGTCAGGAGAACTGTTGAATCCATGCCGCCTGACAGCACTAGGATACAATCGGTCATTTTATACTCCACGCTTGTTATTAAAGGTTAAAACATGCAGCCTGGGAGAAAAGTGAAAGCCATTTTCCAGACAAAAACTCCAGGTATCTTCAAATTTATCTAACTGCTCCTTCCGGCTTATACCTTTCGGCATGATAAAGACTAACTCGGGAGAGATGTCATGTCGTTGAGTAAACGCTTTAATAATGTCAAAATCATTGTCCACTACAAACTTGAACACCTGTGCCCTCTTCAGGTTGATTTTGTCGAACACCCAGCGGTCGTCTAAATACTTGGGGGAACAGACTGAAAAACCTTTTGTGTCGCTGGGGATTTCAATTTTACCACTGGTTTCATATTGAACCCGGCACCCTTGATCGAGTAAATTTTTCTCAAGTTGTTTTAATCCATTACGCCACTGAAGAAACGGCTCCCCCCCGGTAATCACTATCAGGTTGGTGTCAAAACTCACTATCTTACGGTAAGCGTCGTCCAGATTCATTGAATATCCAGTGTCGCAAGCGTACATGGTATCACACCATGGGCAGAGCGGTTCTATACAACCACTGAGTCTGACAAAAACGGCAGGCTGCCCGGAGAAGGGACCTTCACCCTGAAGAGAGTTAAAAATTTCCGTAACGTCAAGCACGGTATCCCTCTCGGGTCATAGTCGCCCATGAGGTTGGAGTCTCATAAAGAACCACCGATTGGAGCAACACTTCTTTGGAGCTTAATTTTTCAGCGAGCACGGTATAAATATGGATAACCATATTTTCTGCCGTAACCGGCAGATTCTCATACTCTTCCAGCTCGTTTAAGTATGCGTGATCGTACCTGGTAAGGAGTGTTTCTTGGACAAAGGTTTTTAGTTCGGTGAAATTAAGGATCATTCCGTCGTCTCGGACAGTACCGGAGACGGTGACTTGAAGGCGGTAGGTGTGACCGTGAAGTTTCGAGCACTTACCGTAGATTTGACGATTTTGTTCTTCTGAAAGGTGATCGGACCACAACCGATGGGCCGCATCAAATTGAAACTCTTTGGTAATCGTAAGCATAGCCACCTGTAAACATAAGTGAGGGAGAATTTGATAAGGCGGGGTTCCACTCGTCCGCCGATTTTAAAATACAAAGAACTCGATTATACACAATCTTCCGTAAAGAACAAAAACAATAACAAAGGCTCTTGATTAATGAAAGGCAGGTAATGTTAGCATTGGCAACATTACCTCCGTTTTTCAGAAATCAGGTTTAAATTATTCCTGATGCTCATCATCTCCTCTTGTCACACATTACCTGCATTTTGGGGTGTCTTTAAGGAAAAAGGGGTCAGTATTAATTATTGAGCATTTTCGGCACGCAGGCACTGGGCTCATACCATTCAATTTTGTGTTTACGATCCCAACTCTCCCCAGCGTTGATGTTTCAAGTGGCCTTTTGTGTGGTTAAAATTTCTTCGAGAGACATGGGGTGCGTCATAATTCCTAAGGCAACAGCAGGCACTACTCCTGTTGTCCAGTGCGGCCTTACAAAATTATGTATCAGTTGATGAACATCCAGAGTGCGTTGCAAGCCATCTT
>JAUVLX010000298.1 GCA_030600525.1 Desulfobulbus sp.
TCTCAGCTCCGAGATTGGCCTCCCGGTATTGCACAATATCCTCAATGGTGAGCACAATCATGTCATGCTTATCAGCAAATGCTACTATTTCAGGGACTCTGGCCATGGTACCGTCTGGGTTGGTCAATTCACAGAGTACTCCAGCCGGTGCAAGCCCTGCCAGCTCCATTAAGTCAACGGTCCCTTCAGTATGACCACGCCGACTCAGAACGCCACCCTGACGGGCTCTTAGGGGAAAAACATGCCCAGGATTATTTAAGTCCTCAGATACGCTTGCCGGTGCTGTAGCCGCCTTAATGGTTGTGACCCGATCCGCAGCCGAAACACCAGTGGTAACCCCGTCTCTTGCCTCGATGGAAACCGTAAAAGCGGTTTGATACCTGCTGCTATTGTCTGCAACCATCGGCGATAACCCTAGAGCCTCGACTTTTTCACCTGTCAGGCAGAGACATACAATACCGCTACACTCGCGAATCATCAATGCCATCTGCTCGTTACTCAGATGCTGGGCAGAAAAAATCAGGTCACCTTCGTTCTCCCGATCTTCATCGTCAACCAGCAACACACCCTCACCACCACGCAAGGCCTGAAGTGCAGCATCAACTCGCTGTTGCGAGTCACCAAATTTTGAAATCAAAGACTGATTCATGGTAATTTCTCCTTATCTTTACCAGAACCAGGGCACAGAAGAGTTGGGAACGATTGCGTGAATACACAACCGTAGAGGTAGGATAACAAGCCAACCTACCTGGCTACTCTCTCCCTTCCGGACTATAACCGTCGGCTCTGGAATCTCACCAGATCTGCTTGACCCTGCTGCTCGGCAGCAGGCGCTCGCGGGCTTTTCCTGAAACAGGACTTACCGCCGGTGGGGAATTACACCCCGCCCTGAGAATAGTTTGCACATGATTCTCCTGCTTGATAGCAAGCAGCAGTAAACCATATACGCCACATTGTAATTGCTTGAGGGGAAGCAAAATCATCACATACAATCTTGTCTGCGTACGCCCCCGCAAGGCGGTTACATAGTACAGAAGTGCAAAGCAAAGTCAAGTTGAAAAGAACTCTAAATTTGATTTATCAATCCCACATTACCCCTTGCCCGACATCAACAGGTCTCTCGCTGAGAGCCTCAACATACTTGCCATCAATCTCTATCTCTATAGGCCAAAGCGACCTTATAGAACTGCGGTTCCACCTGAATAAGCGCATCGATAAGCAAAGGATCAAAATGACGCCCTCTGCCATCAATCATTATTTTCACTGCATCGTCATGGGATATAGCGTCTTTATAAACCCGCTTCGAAATAAGGGCGTCGTATACATCGGCAATAGCCATTATTCTTCCGGCCAACGGGATGTTTTCTCCAGACATCCCCCTGGGGTAACCGGATCCGTCATATTTCTCGTGGTGACTGCCCGCAATTTCCTTGGCACAACTTAAAAAAGAAGTGGTATATCCTGCCATCTGCTCCAGATTGGCAATAACCTCCTCTCCAAACAGGGTGTGCTTTTTCATCTCTTCAAATTCTTCAACCGTCAGCTTACCCGGTTTAAGGAGAATCGAATCCCGGATCGCTACCTTGCCTATGTCATGTAAAGGAGCGGACTTCTGCAGGAGATCAATATATTCATACGTTAACTGTTCAACAAAATGACCGTTTTCGACCAGTGAAGCGGATATTATTTCCACATATTTGCGCGTACGCTGAATATGGCGCCCTGTTTCCGGATCACGATATTCCGCCATCTCACCCATGGCCTCAATAATGACATCTTTGAGTTGTTCTGTCTCATGTGTTCGTTGCTCGACCAATTCTTCAAGATGAGACCGATAGGCATACAATTCAAGATGATTCTGGACGCGGGAACGCAACTCAGCCCCGTTAAAAGGTTTGACAATATAATCAACAGCTCCCAACTCAAGGCCGCGGGCGATGTCACTCGACTCTGCCCGTGCAGTGAGAAAAATAACTGGTATACCAGCAACATCACGTTCTTTTTTCAACGCAAGCACGGCCTCAAAGCCACTCATCCCTGGCATCATAACATCCATCAGGATAAGCTGAGGGTGGGCAGCTTTGATTCGTTCCAAAGCCTGCTCGCCGCTGGTGGCATAGGCAAATTCACAATCCAACTCTTTGAGGTGTGACAGGGCTATCTGAATATTTTCAGGAACATCATCCACTATAAAGATAAGCGGCCGAGTAGCCGTCTTAGTTGTGTTGATCATTTTTGTCCAATCGTGTCAATAGGTTCTCTACACCAATGATATCATGCTCAGTGGCACAAAGTATCAATTCTGCACCGAAGTCAATAACCGCTTCCAGCCCTCTTGTTTCACCTTCCTGCTTTATCAATTCCCCAAGTTTAATAGCGTTGGAAAGACCGCCGGTAAAAATCGCCTTTTCAAGCTGTACCTCCAACTCGTCACTCCATAAGGAAGAAAGGAAAAACAATTGATCCTTGCTCTCTTCGTCCGCTAGTGCAGCAGCCGTATTCAGCCCACCGTCACCAGAGCCTGCTCCAAGACTGTATTTAGAAATAATATTTTCTACTCCCTCAAACCGAAACGGCTTTTGCAGGTAACCATCAAAAAGTGGCTCGATATCAGTATCTTCAAGCAACTCTCCTGTCATAACAATCACAGGAAGATGTTCTGTGTCCGGGTTGGTTCTCAATTCCCTGGTCACAGCCCTCCCATCCTTGCTGCCGGTAAGATGCAAATCCATAAAAACAATAGCCGGTTTATGCTGCACCGCAATCTCGAATGCCTCATCGCCGGTTGAGGCAGTTAAAACCTCCATGGACGACCCGCTAAAATAATCAACAAAGACGTCCTTAATTAGTTCTTCATCGTCAACAATCAGCAACCTAGACACAGCCGCAGGAAGCTGTTCAGGAACGACAGGGGCCAGTGAGGCGGAATAAGACTCAGTGTTTGCCATGGAAACATCGGTTAAAGTAACCGTAAACGTAGTGCCTACCCCAGAGGTACTTTCAAGTACAATGTCCCCTCCCATCATGGCAACAAGCCTCCCACACAAAGCTAGCCCAAATCCTCGACCATTATAACTGGTGACAACTTCCTCTCCAACCGGGTTGAGTATCTGCGACAGGATGTCATAATCTTTTACAGGAATACCTATCCCTGTATCAACAACGACAATGTGCAAATTATAGATGTTTGACTGGCTACAGTCCCACTCTCCCTCTATGGTTATGCAAATACTCCCCTTACTGGTAAATTTAACAGCATTACTGAGAAGATTTTGCATGACCTGCTTTAAACGCATACCATCTATAAACACTACCGGCGGAATATCTTTATCAACGAAATACGTCACATTCAACTTTTTCAGTTGCGCCTGGTCACGAAAAAGATCAACCACCTCACCGAGAAGTTCCTGCATACGAACCGGTACTTTTTTCAATTTCAAACGACCGGATTCGATTTTTGACAGATCCATCAAATCATTAAGGATTGTCACCAAGGTCATTCCGCTCCTGAAGATAGTGTCAGCAAATCTCTTTTCCCGATGGGGGAGATCACTCCCTGCCAACATTTCCGCATAACCGATAATAGCGTTCATCGGGGTGCGAATATCATGGTTCATGTTGGCAATAAACTCATTGTGAATATTACGAGTATTTTCGGCTTTTGCCGATAATCCTTTTTCGTTGTATGCCTTTCCCTCACCTTGAAGAATATCTTTCCCGTAACGAACCACAAAACGACCTTGCTCTGTTTCCTGCAACAGCAACTGTTCCTCGTTACATTCAACAGTGCCATCAGCAAGCGTACGGGTTCTTATATATTTTTTTTGTTTGTCTTTACCTGAAAAAAAATGCGCTAGGATTTCTGCTGAAAAAGAAGAATCTAGCTCATAAGCGGGAACGCCCACAAGAACGACATCAATATTGTTCGCATTTGCAAGGGCGGTTTTGTTTGCCTTGGCAACAAGATAATTTTCATCAATCCACCAGATATCCAGGGGTACATTATCCAATGCCTCCAATACCATGGCAGGTGTATTATCATCTAATTTGGGAGCCATAACAGTAAGGATTTTCTTTCGTATTTAATTGGTGATAAAAAAACCATGTACGAATTAAAAAGTAATCCGCAATAGCGCCACAAGGGGTAGGTGCCGTCATATATTACAACAACAATCTTTCCTTTTCTGACTTGACAACAGGTGCAGCAGTACTCTCTCCTTTTTCATACTAGACTAAGTCTAGTATCATCACCAAGCGTTAATTCAACAGGATGTTCTTTTCAGCTGTTCTGTTTTATACAAAATGGGGGACCATTTTTTATCCCAATTGTCACTTCCCCCCCTCCATAATTATCCTCGTGTTTGTGAACGACCAGGGCCAGCCGAATTGCGACAAGAGGATTGACTCCTTTGTAGACCATGATCTGCAAACAATTTGAAATCGCCAGTATACCTCGGCATATGTTTGCGCCGAAAGCTTTCTACTCTTTTCTGCTCTATCTTTGCCGTATTCATGAGGCAATGCGGGGCCGAAAAAAATGGAAACATCACCCTTTAAAT
>JAUVLX010000367.1 GCA_030600525.1 Desulfobulbus sp.
ATTGAGGGAGCATTTTTAGAATTTATAATTAATAAAAATATAAAGTAGTAATTAGGAGGAATTATGATACGAGATGGGGGGACAGCTGTCAATACAAGGTTGGTGCAGAACTACTTATTTTTGCTGAAATATCAGATTTCTGAGTAGGCCTGAAAGGTCATGCTGATCCAGACGACGCAGTCCCAAAGTATGAGCAATCGTCATTGCCTGCTGGTAGTGCTTTGTGGTTATTGCGTGCTGTAGCTCTGGAAAGTGGGCGGTGCTACCGCAGGGGTGATACTGGTCCATTATATTGACATAGGTGTCACGGGATATGTGATTGGCGATAAAGGCAAGTATGTCTGCAGTTTCCTTTTCCTTACCCGGCATCAGCAGGTGCCTAACCAATAGCCCCCTGATTGCAAGCCCCTGGTCATTTATCTGCAAATCACCCACCTGTTGGTGCATGGACCGTAATGTTTCCCGGGCACGTTGGGGATAATCAGGTGCTTTTGCCCAACGACTACTTGTTGCCTGATCCCAAAATTTGAAATCAGGCATATAGATGTCAATCACGCCGTCGAGTAATGCAATGGTATCCAGGGAATCGTACCCGCTGGAATTATAAACAATGGGGATGTGTAATCCTTTAGCTGATGCATGGACGAGCGCTCCCAAAATTTGTGGGATAACATGACTTGGAGTAACCAGATTGATATTGTGGCATCCTTTTTCCTGCAGTTCGATCATGATGGCGGCAAGCTCCTGGTTATCCACTGGCTGGCTGTCCTCGGTCCTGTGGCTTATATCAAAGTTTTGACAAAAGCAGCAGAGGAGACTACAGCCAGCAAAAAAGATGGTGCCAGACCCTTTACTTCCGACAAGAGGTTGTTCTTCTCCGAAGTGGGGGCCATAGCTTGCAACAAGCGCTTGCTCGCCGGTTTTACAAAACCCATGTTGCCCTCTGAGCCGGTTGACTTTACATCGCCGAGGGCAGAGGGTGCAGGGATTCAGGAGAGCATGTGCCTGCTTGGCACGTTGCTGGAGTCGTCCTGATGCAAACAGGGCCTGTGATCGAGTAGGCATTGCTGATTAGGGAGCAGTTGCAGGTGTTACCCTGGCGGCGAGCTTGCTGGTTAGCCGAACAAGGGCTGGCGATCGGTCATGTCGGTCGATTTTTACATCTATAATAGTAAAGGCATCAGTATATGCGAGAGCCTTTTCCAGTGCCTGCTGCAGATCGTATTCTGTGTGCACTGCAAAACCTTTTCCGCAGCCTAATATATCCGGGATTTTACTGAATGCCCATGGGTGAACGTCGTTAAAGGGACCGTCCAGCAGAGGGCGTTCAGTACTGTAACCGTCGTTATTAAGGACCACCACTATGGGATTAAGCTTGTAACGGGCAATAGCTGATAATTCCATTCCTGTCATCTGAAAGGCACCGTCCCCGACCAGAACCAGCGGCCGGGCATACGGGTTGGCCAGTTGTGCGCCCAGTGCTCCCGGAACCGAAAAACCAAGCGAAGCGTAGTAGGCTGGTGAAAGAAAATCGGTGGCATTGTGAACAAAGAGATCGTTGGCTCCAAAAAGGGCGTCACCTACATCGGCAATGATGATGGTATCTTCTTGAATGAAGCCGTTGAGGTGCTGAAAAAGGGTTGCCACCGTGATTGGCTTTTTAGGGGCTGGATAGGGAACGGGCTCTGGCGCCTGTGCCTTGGGCAGCGACTCTATCGTTCGTGGAATGATTGGTGCCTGGCGGAGTGCAGACAGAAATTCTGCAAAGACGACTGCCTCGTAACGATGATACCGGATGGCTATTTTTTCACTGGTGGCATGGATAGCCTTGTTGGGATCAATGGTGGTGGTGAAGAGACCCAGGTTGAGGTCGGTGAGAAAAGTACCCAGCATAATCAGGCAGTCACTTGATTCAACATATTGGGTCACTTCCTCTCTGCCGCCTTCAAATACACCGAGGTAATAGTCCTCAGTGTCGGGGACGACCGATTTGGCAAGCATGGTAGCTGCAATGGGGATGCCCTTCTCTTGGGCCAGCCCCGTCACTGCTTCCTGCAGGCCAAATCGATGAATTTCGACACCTGCCAGGATAACAGGTTTTTTTGCCCTGTTGATGAGTGCTGTTGCTTCCTCTACCGCCTCTTTTAGAGCATTTTGGTGGCTGGTTTCTTCCGCGACATCTTCTTCCTGGTGCGGAAAAAATGAAGAAAACACTATATCCCGGGGGAGTTCGATATATACAGGTCGCTTGTGCTTTATAGCCGCTCTTATAGCCCTGTCTATCTCCCTTTGCGCAGTTTGGGGCGAGGTGATAACTGTAGAGAACACGGTGAACTGTTCAAATACGCGAACTTGGGCGCTGAAGTCTGTTATCTGGTGGTGAAGAAGTCCTTGGTAGCCTCGTTCCGCCAATCCAGGACTACCGCTGATAACAACTACAGGAGATTTTTCAGCATATGCCTGGGCCGTGGTGTTCGCAATTTTGAGCCCTCCTACGCCGTAGGTTACACAAACAGCACCCAGACCGCTTATACGCGCATAGGCATCTGCTGCGAATCCTGCACCCTGTTCATCGCAGGTGTTGATCATGTCAATGGCTGGATTTTTTTCAACCATGTCGTAAAAGCCCAGGACATAATCGCCTGGAATGCCAAACATATGGCGAACCCCAACCTGGTGCAATTTATCGATAAGGTAATTGCCGACAGTAATCATTTTTGTCATGGTACCTCCTGGAATGAAGGGTATGCAGGCCGAACTTAGGGCATGTAAATAAATAACCTGTCCGATCCTGCATCTTATCTTCGGGTCATCTTTGAATGCGACTCAATCACAAAATCCTCAACGTAGCCCTGCTATGCCTGCGGTTTTGTTCAATCACCGCATCCAAATATGGCCCAAATCTAAGCGCAATATCAGC
>JAUVLX010000346.1 GCA_030600525.1 Desulfobulbus sp.
TGGTTAAAAAACTTTAATCACCCTTTAAAAGGCTGCCTTTTCAGGCAGCCTTTTTTATTCCCCCCTATCCGATGCGCTTCAGGCCCTGTATCGACCTGCACCAAGGCAAGGTCAAACAAATTATCGGTTCTACCCTCAGTGACCGTGACAATGCCTCGCCCACTGTCAATTTTGCTTCCCCGCATCCGCCGTCACACTATGCATCGATGTATAGACAGGATGGTTTGGAGGGTGGGCACGTTATCATGTTGGGGCCAGGCAGTGAGCCTGCTGCTCAAGAGGCATTACAAACCTGGCCTGGCGGCCTGCAGATCGGCGGTGGCATAAATAACGACAATGCCTGCAAATGGCTCAATTATGGTGCATCGCACATCATTGTCACCTCCTGGGTTTTCCATAACGGAATACTGGACAAAGAACGACTCGATCTACTAATTAAAAAAGTCGGCCGGAAGCGCCTTGTCCTTGACCTCAGCTGCCGCTGGCTCAACGATGGCTATTACGTTGTAACCGATCGGTGGCAGAATTATACAACCCTGAGAATAAGCCCTCAAGTCCTTGAAGAACTAGCAGGTTTCTGTGACGAATTCCTTATCCACGCCGTGGATGTGGAGGGAAAGAGCATGGGAATTGACAGGAGACTGGTAGAGATTCTTGCCCAAAGCACTCCCATCCCAACTACCTATGCAGGTGGTATTGCCACCATGGATGATATCAACCTGATCCGCTCAGCGGGCGATGGCAAGATTGACGTAACAGTTGGCTCTTCCCTGGACATCTTCGGCGGCACCGGAATAGGTTACAGGGAGCTTGTAGACCTGTTCAATCATGACAAATAGTGACCAAAGCACACTTACCACCGACCAAGCCCTCAAGGAAATCAAACTCCTTGTACCGGATCACCTTTACCGGGCCTTCCACAGATGCGTTTGGATACTTGTCAACCAGACAGGACGCAGCCAGATAGAAATCATGGAAGAAGTTATCCATGATTTCCTGATCAAGCACGAATGTTGACGATTTCCCTTAAAACGCGTACTCTGCTTGACCAGGCACCACAGGTCACTTATTATAACAGAGTGTTTCAAATATCACTGGTTCCTGAACATTAACGGTATCAGTCACCCCCTTTTCCATACATTGCATGCCCATGAATGACCGGGATAGTACACTTAAAAAAATACGAAATTTTGTCGACAAAATGCCAAGTCTGTCGACTACAGTGAGCAAGGTTCTTGAAATATGCAGCCGTCCGGACACCGCCCCAAATGATTTAAACAAAGTCATTTCATTGGATCCGGTCCTCACAGGACAAGTCTTGAGGCTGATTAATTCGGCTTATTATTCACTGATGAATAAAGTTACCTCACTTACCCGAGCCATTATTATGCTCGGTTTAAACACGGTCAAAAATCTTGCATTATCAACAGCCATTATCCGCAGTGTCGATCAAGCTAAAAAGTCAAAATCACTCCCTATAAAACAATTTTGGGCTCATTCCATCGGGGTCGGTGTCATGGCAAAAATGCTCGCAGTAGAGCGTGAGGTCTCCTTGGGTGAACGTGAGGAATACTTTGTTGCCGGTCTCCTTCATGACCTGGGTAAGATTCCCTTTGGTGATGAGTACAGCGAAGTCATAACCCAGACTCTTCAACAACAGCGTTCGCTAGTACATGTCGAGAAAGAATTGATGGAAATCGACCACCAGGACACCGGCGCAATGATTGCTGAAAAATGGAAGCTAAACCAAGCACTGAGCGATGCGATCAGGCATCACCACGCTCCACTGGATGCGGCACCTGAAAATCAGGCACTGGTAGCCACTGTCGCCTTAGCAGATTTTTATGTCTGCCTCTTTGACATAGGCAATGCAGGCAACCGGTATCCCGATCCGGACCAACTTACTACTCTACTGGAGCTGACTGGCCTCGATTGGATTACCATTGCCAGCCTTTCAGAAAGTGTTGAACAGGAAATAAGTAAGGCGGAAATTTTTCTCCAAGTATAGATGAGTCTGATAATTCACTAAGATTTTCGTTCAAGGTCGAGGCATGATGAAAAAACAAGCACAGGCATATAACTGATATTCCGAGGATTATTTTTTCAGCATAACAAAGAGATTGGGCGAAAAGACAGTAAATCAACCGGCTCATAGATGCACTTGAACCCTATTGGGACATACAATGATTAAGGTCAAATTTTGGGGAGTCCGTGGCTCCATACCCTGCCCCGGGGAAAACACTATGAAATACGGCGGCAACACTGCCTGCATTGAACTTCGTTTCCCTGAAGTCAACCGCCATATTATCATCGACGCCGGGTCTGGTATCCGTGAGCTTGCCACCCATATGATGCAACATGATCTACCAAACGGCCCAATCTCTACCGAAATTTACCTCTCCCACACCCACTGGGATCACATAATGGGATTTCCTTTTTTCGTCCCGCTCTATATCCCTAGTTCTTCCATTAAAGTTTACGGCCCTGTCACCTATGAAGATGAACCACTTGAAGCAGTGGTGGGAGGACAGATGAAATACCGCTATTTCCCTGTCAACATGGGTGAGCTTGCCGGCAACATAGAATATCTTCGTCTCAAGGAAGATCCTAATATAAACCTGGGAGACGGTATTACCCTAGCCACAACCATCATTAATCACCCTATTACCGCCCTGGGCTACAGATTCACTTATAAAGATTCTGTATTTTGTACGGCATATGATACAGAACCTTTCAGAAATCTGTTCATCTCTGATCCCGAAGATCCTGGTTATGATGAACTCATGGCCCATGAAGGAGAACTTGCCGCCCAGGAACAGAACAAGGTCCTGGAAGATTTTTTTACAGGGGCAGACCTTCTTGTTCATGATGCGCAGTATACCAGAAAAGAATACGAGAACGGTAAAATTGGATGGGGCCACACCCCTATCGAAGACGCAATTGCTGCTGCAAAAAAAGCAGGGGTGAAAAAGCTAGCTCTCTTTCACCATGACCCTGAACGAGGCGACACAGACCTCGACCAGATGACAAAACTCTACTGCACAGGGGAAAATGCGGAGAAGATGGACCTTTTTTTTGCTAAAGAAGGGCAGGAGATTATCCTCTAATATTGCACCGCCAGCGAATATGGTTATATTATTAACAATCAGGTAAAAGTAGGCAGTGTTTAAATTTTTTACTTATTATTTATTCAAATACCTCTAACTTACAATTGCCCTCCATGGAACCCATATCTATTGATTGTATAGGACTCCCCTGTCCCAAACCTGTTCTCAAAACCAAGGATGCACTGGAACAAGGCCATACTCTTATCAGCGTCACTGTTGACAATGAGGCTTCTAAAAACAACGTTACCCGTTTTGGCAGAAACCAGGGATGTGATGTCTCAACAACAGAAATGCCAGACGGAAGCTACCAAGTTCTTATAAAAAGCGATGGCTCTA
>JAUVLX010000270.1 GCA_030600525.1 Desulfobulbus sp.
CAACTGGTGGTAAACTGGTGCCCCTGTGCCATGTGCTTTGGCGCTCTTCTCTGGTCAGGCATCCGCTCGCTGGTCATCGCAGGTGCCGGTACTCAGCTGGAAACCATCACCGGCTTTGATGAAGGCCCCATACATCCTGAATGGCGGCAGGAGCTGCAAAAACGTGGTATTTCGCTTCAAGAAGATGTCCTCCACGACCATGCCGTTGCGCAGTTTAGGGAGTTCGCCGCTTCCGATCAACTTGTCTACAACGCAAGGCTTGGCTAACCCGAATTTCTCATGACAAGCAGTAACCTGATCGACAGCACCATCAATGAGCCTGTTGATTTACTGTCTTTTCACCCAATCTCTCGGAGTCTCCGCTTACCTCGTTATGCTGAAAAAATAATCCTCGGAGGTAAGCGAAGACTCCGATATCAATTATATGCCTGTGGTTATTTTTTAAGCATGCCTCGACCTTGAACGAAAATCCTAGTAAATCAACAGACTCATCAATCGGGTGATGAACCCAAGATACCTTTCCCCAAGTTTTACCTGATCTTATGATTCGCATAATGCTTCTCGGCCTTTTGGCAGGGCTCTTTTTCAGCACCACTTTTATTCTTAACCGGGCCATGAGTCTTGAAGGGGGGCACTGGTTCTGGTCGGCCTCATTGCGCTATGGGTACATGTTTATTTTTCTTACCTTTTGCCTGATGGTGTCTAAAGGCAAGGCGTATTGTTTACAACTCATAGAGGAATTCATCCGCCACTGGCTATTCTGGGTGCTTAGTGGCAGTATCGGGTTTGGTGGTTTTTACGCACTCATCTGCCTTGCAGCAGATTTTTCTCCAGGGTGGGTGGTGGCAACGACCTGGCAACTGACCATCATTGCCTCTCTTTTTATCCTGCTCCTTTTCGGAAGGAGGTTCTCCCCCAAGATCTGGCTCTTTTCTTCGGTGGTGTTTTGCGGGGTTCTACTGGTCAATGTCAGCCAGATTGAAACAACCCACCTCAGCGAACTCCTGCTGGGAGCCCTCCCCGTCCTCGGCGCCGCCTTCTGCTACCCACTAGGGAACCAACTGGTGTGGGAAGCACAAAACGGCCATAAAAAGCTGCCGCATATAGATGCACAATTTTTAGAAAACGGGTTTGCAAAAGTCCTTTTATTAACCACCGGCAGCTTTCCGTTCTGGCTCGTGCTTTTTGTTATGGTCACCCCTGCCCCTCCTTCTGGCGGACAACTCTTTTCCGTTGCCCTGGTCGCCCTTTTTTCCGGAGTTATCGCGACAACCTTGTTTCTTAATGCACGTTACCTGGCAGACAATGCCAGTAAACTCGCAGCAGTAGATGCAACCCAATCAAGTGAGGTCATTTTTGCTCTGGCTGGAGAAATTTTCTTCCTTGGCGGTGCCTTTCCCAATAGCCTTGGTTTTACAGGTATGTTGGTGACAGTTGTAGGGCTTATCGCCTTTGTTCGTCATGACCACACATAAGGGTTAGCTTGCAGGGAAATAACGGGGTTCATTACCTGGCTTCCATTTTATATTGCACCCCATGCTTGGTTTCTGTTCCTCTGCAACCGGATTCCCCTTGATCAATGCATCAAGGGCACTGCGCAGATCTTTTCCAGTTACCGGTATATCACTGCCTGGCCTCGAATCATCAAGTTGACCACGATAAACAAGCAGTTTATGGCTATCAAACAGAAAAAAATCCGGAGTACAGGCAGCCTGATATATCTTAGCCACTTCCTGGGAGCCATCATACAGATAAGGAAAAGTATACCCCTGTTTTATTACCTCTTCCTGCATCTTTTCATAACTGTCATCTGGATGAGCTACAGCATCATTTGCATTAATCGCGACCATCACAATTCCTTGGGTGGCATATTCCCTTCCAATGGCAGCTAACTCCTTGGCTATATGCTTTACATAGGGACAGTGGTTGCACATGAAAATAACCAGTAGCCCTGCTTCCAGAGCAAGGGCATCAAGACTTATACTTTTACCGGTAGTATCTGGCAGAGAAAAGGCAGGTGCTTTTGTTCCTATTTCCAACATGTTTGATGCGGTTAAAACCATTTTCTCGCTCCTCAGGTAACAGATATTTATCTGTGGATAATATGTCTTGGCCTACTCTCATAGCAGTAATTGAAACGGAAGAGTCCTTGATGGATTTATCAAAAGCGTTTCAGCGTAACAACATAATCATCTTCCTTCTCTTTACCAACATGATTGCAGGCATATAAAGGGGCAGTTCACCGCCATTGACTGCTGAAAAACAGTTTCCTTTTCACGGAAAGCGTCCCAGCTATTAGCAGTTGAGAACAAAACAAAATCAGTATACTGTACATTTCTTACATAACATTACCCCGGCCTACTGATGTATGCTCCGGCGGCAAGCGCTTTCCGGATTGAACACTGACAGGCAATCTCCTTTTATTTTTTCCTACAGGATACCATGATTCACAATGGCATTTTTTTTGGCCTCACAGCAGTTGATATCATCCACTACGTTCCCCGTTTTCCAGGTGTCAACGAAAAGCTAAAAAGTGAACGACTACTTTCCTATGCAGGAGGACCAGCAGCAAATGCGGCCGTTGCTTTTACCGCACTCGGGAACACCTCAACCCTTATTACCGCGATTGGCAATCACTCGGGAGGGGTGTATATAAAAGAAGAACTAAGCGACTGGGGTGTGGACGTTATGGACTACACCAGCCAGCCGGAACGGCCCCCGATAATGTCATCGATCATTGTAGACCTTTCCAACGGCAACCGCATGGCGGTCTATTCCAACACTGATTTAAGGCGGCTTAAGCGGGATGCGTCAAACGAAACACTGCTTGAGAACAAGGACATTTTGATGCTAGATGGTCATTATATGGAGCAGGCAGTGGTGATGGCAGAAAAAGCACGCACACTGCATATTCCCACCGTACTTGATGGAGGCAGCTGGAAGGAAGGGGAGGAGGCACTCCTGCCTTTTATCGATTTTGCCATCTGCTCTGCGGACTTCTTCCCCCCTGAATGTAGTGATCAAGAGGCTGTTATTAGTTTTTTACAAAATCATGGTATTCAAAAAATAGCCATTACCAGGGGAGCAGATCCGGTGGTGGTAGTAGACAAGTCTGAAAAGACAGAAGTACCCGTTATGGATATCAACCCCATGGACACCCTTGGTGCTGGTGATATTTTCCATGGGGCATTTTGCCATTTCATTCTCCAAAACGACTACCTTACCAGTATTGGCAGGGCTGCTGAAATTGCCAGTCTTTCCTGCACCTCTCTTGGTACAAGGAATTGGATTGAACAGGAACGATTCATTTAAATACGTAGCCCCCTTCGGAGAGCAGATCAGCTCACCTCTGACGGTAGGGAATTTGACAGTAATCTATCCCCTTTGAAGGTACAATCCCATGCTGGCCAAGAAACATCTGCAATGAATTCATTGAAATATTGATATTGGATGTTGGCCCAAGATAGCAATGATCCAGTTGCGGCGGTCGTCCAGCAACCAGTTGGAGATCAAACTCCACATAGGGGACCAGCATGGCATTGGCCTCTCTGAACAAAACAGGGGATTCGGTTCGACTAATCAATACCGGCGAGACAATCCGCCATTCCTTTTCTTCACGAAAGGATGGGTGCTTTAAGATCGCTGCAATCCGTAACAGATCAATCTCGATCCGCTCAAAAACAAGGTGATACAGGACTGATAATTCTTCACAAGTTTCGCCTCCATGCACTTGCAGAGCCACATTAGCCTCAATAGCATCCACAACCTGACCTATGAGCTGTCGCTGCCGTGCGGGATCGTAAATGCACTTACCAATCTGAAAATGTTGTTTGCGAGCGCATTCAAGAATATAATCAGCAGAAAATCCCAAACTAACCCCCTTGCCATGGGTACTGTACCCGCGCCACTGACTCAGCAGGTTGCCATGGGAGCGAAACGATGCTCCAAAAAGCATATGCCCGTTGGTAATCCGATAGGCAACCCAATCAACAAATTGCCCCAACATATCGGCCTTACCGTGCCCCTTGGCCAATCGATTCTGTACCTCCACCCTGATAAGATCAGCCGAATGCCTCAACTCTGCAGAATCATTCATGTACCTGATATCACTTGCCCACAATTTTTTACTGCCGACAATGCCCAGCAAACCGGTAAGGGTTGTATAGTGATAGAGATGATCTTTGGGAATATCGCTAAATAACTGCTCGGTTAATTTTCCAATCTCTTCCATTTATTTTTTTTGCACTCCCAAAATAAATGTGACCGATGCAAAACAGTCACGTATACTCTTTCCAGATGCAAGCACCCGTGAAGAAGTCTCCGAAGAACAGCTTGAGTTTTCAAAACCCATCTGGTATGGAGCCTAATCAGCTCCATGCTCTACTGACGAGCACTTTTATTGCCTTTTAACCGCGTTAGCCCTTGAGTGACTCGCGCCTTCCCCTGTTCCACCAAGGTTAAGGTGCAACAGAAAAAAAACGTTTATTTCAAAACGGTTACCAATCATTTAACACACAATCACCCTATGTATAGAAATTTTAAAATTGTACCAAATATTATTTTCGGCCGGGGCTGCTTTAATCAACTGGACGAAATTCTTGAAACAAGGCGGGGCAGCCAAAATGCTCCTATTATATTTGTCTTAGATGACGTTTTCAAAGGAAAAGCTCTGGAACAGAGGCTTCCGCTCAAGGGCAATGACATGATCCTTCATGTCAATGTGGATGACGAGCCTAAAACCAGCTACATTGACGAGCTGGTGGCACAAATCAAGCAAACATCTTCTGTCACCCCTGATGGCATCATCGGTATCGGCGGCGGCGCCACCATGGACATTGCCAAGGCGGTTTCCCTGATGCTGAACAACCCCGGCTCAGCTGCTGATTATCAGGGCTGGGATTTAATCAACAATCCTGCGGTCTACCATGCAGCCATTCCCACTCTATCCGGGACAGGTGCTGAAATCTCCCGCACCACAGTACTGACCGGACCAGAAAAAAAGCTCGGTATTAACTCCGACTACACCCTGTTTGACCAGATACTTCTCGATCCCGAACTCATTGCCGACGTACCTAAAGATCAATGGTTCTATACCGGTATGGATTGCTATATCCACGATGTTGAATCGCTGGAGGGAACCTATCTTAAT
>JAUVLX010000150.1 GCA_030600525.1 Desulfobulbus sp.
CGAAGCGTTCTTATCTCTGCATGCCCTGTCGGATCATTAGCAGCAATACAATTATTACCACAGGCGGCAATAATATTGCCATTGGTGTCTGCCAATACAGCCCCCACCGGGACCTCTTCAATAGCCGCTGATTCTCTTGCACAGGCAAGGGCGGCTTCCATCAGTATAACATCCAAAGGACCAATCTCATTTTTCATAATAAAACAAGGATAAAAAAAGTCAACACCAAGTAAATCGCATCTTTACTTTCCCGAGCGAAAACCCTTATAATTACAAAAAGGGTATTAGAAATACAAATTCGAAACAGATACAAAATAACCGCCATGACAAAACAAAAAGTTTCCGTCCTTGCATACGAAGAAGACTCCGGAAGTAAAGACATACTCATTGAAGCTTTAGCTGCCACGTCAAATCTTACTTTCCAGTATGACCAAAAAGCCTTTCAACAAGCGATAAATAAAAAAAAGTATGACGTTATTTTTATCAATACCAAACCATCCAATGGCACGACCTTTGAGCTACTTAAAGAGACCAAGGCTCAAACACCGCACACTCCTATTATTATCACCTCTCCTTTAGACGAATCAGACTTTATTTTTGAAGCCATTAAAGAAGGAGCCTACGACTTCATTGCCCCTCCCTTCTCAAAAACGAGAGTGCAGCTGGTTGTAAAAAAAGCTATCACCGACCATTCAAAAGACGGCGAAATTGACTACTTACGCAGAAAGCAGGATATAATCTATGATTTCGATTCAATCATAGCTGAATCACAAAGTTTTAAAGACGTTATCAGCAGCCTTAGAAAATTCGCGGTTTCAGACTCAACCATCCTCATAACCGGCGCTACAGGAACCGGTAAAAGCTTCTTGTCTGGGACCATCCATTACAATTCTCCACGATACAAACATCCTTTTATCAAAATCAATTGCGCCAATATACCGGAAACCCTACTGGAAAGTGAGTTATTTGGTCATGAAAGAGGGGCTTTCACCGGTGCTGATAAACAACGAATCGGACGCTTTGAGCAGGCTGACAAAGGCACCATATTCCTCGATGAAATAGGGGAAATTCCTCTTGAAATCCAATCCAAATTGCTGCGAATTATTGAAGAAAAATCATTTGAACGCGTTGGGGGTAACAAAACCATTGAGGTCGACGTACGAGTCATTGCCGCAACCAACAGAGACCTTCAGCAACAGGTAAATGACAATAAATTTCGTGAAGATCTATTTTACCGAATAAATGTACTCCCCGTTCCGCTACCGCCACTTTCCGAACGCCCGCGCTGTATCATACCGCTTGCTGAAAAGCTGCTGGAAAAGGCTGCAACTTCTCTGAAACGCACAATAAAAGAATTTTCAACGGATACCGTTGACCTGTTACAGCACTACCACTGGCCAGGCAATATTCGCCAGCTGGCCAACACCATTGAAAGAGCTATTATTCTGGAAGAAAGCGATATTATTCACCTGACCGCCATCCACCTTCCTGATACAAACATCGTCCACAAGGACGTTATCAGATCCAATGAACCACTGATCGTCCAGGAAAAAGAACTTATTATCAAGGCCCTTGAAGATAATCTCTGGGTCCAGAAAAATGCTGCCAAGGTACTTGGGATAAGTCCCAGAGCGCTCAACTACAAGGTCAAAAAGTTTGGAATAACCCATTCCAACTGGCGCAAAAACAAAGAGACCGAATAAATGAGTCTGTTGATTTACTAGGATTTTCGTTCAAAGTCGAGGCATGCTGAAAAAATAACCACAGGCATATAATTGATATCGGAGTCTTCGCTTACCTCCGAGGATTATTTTTTCAGCATAACGAAGAGATTGGGCGAAAAGACAGTAAATTAACAGGCTCATAAATATCAGGCTAGATGTCCGCCTGTGCTGGACATGGTCAGATTACCGTCTTTAACTCCCCGCAGTGCCATAAGTTGGGCAGCAAGTTCCTGAACAGTAGAGGCCGTTCCCTTGACGATGGTCACTTCCAGACAATTATGGTGATCCATGTGAACATGGGTCGTTGAGGTGATTAGCTGATGATAGTCATGCTGCAGTTCGGTAATTTTTTCCTGCAACTGTGGTTTGTGATGGTTAAAGACTAGTGTAACCACCCCTACCACTTCACTGTCTCTTTCCCACTCCTCACTGACCTGGGTTTTACGAATTAAATCCCGGATAGCTTCCGATCGATTGGAATACCCCTTGGTTTCAATATATGCATCAAATCGGACCAACAATTCTTCTTCAAGAGAAATGGAGAAGCGTTTCAACATAGCGTAAAGTCTACTTTTCTTTTTCTAGTTTTTTAAGTTTATCGAGAATTTCAAGCGCTTCATTTTGTATTCTTTCCGGAACATCCTTTTCCTTGGAGACACTTTTCAGGTACTGCCTTGCGGTTTTCACCCTGCCCTTAAAGAGGTAGTATTTGCCGAGGTAAAACCTACTGACATTCTGCTCTCCCCTGTCCGCACTTAACCGCCCGAGTTCGTAATAAATCTGTGCATTTTGGGGGAGCTCTTTTGCCACCCTGGCAAACAGTTTCTCCGCTTTTTCAAGGTTCCCGAGATCATATTCAACCAAAGCCAGTTGGTACACCCCATACATATCTCCCGGGTTCCGATACACGATCTTATCCAATATTGCCTTTGCCCGGTCTAACTGCTGATTATCAGCATAGATAACAGCCTGATCTATATCCAGAATATACTGATCAGGATACGCATTTTTAACTTTTGCCAGCAGTTCAAGCGCACGATCAGTGTTATGTTCCTCGGCCTCCATTAGGGCCAATCCAAATTGAGCCATGGTTGTCTGCACCTTATCCTTGCTGGAAGCAATAGCGTTGGCACAGAAAACCCGCATTTTTTCGGGGTCCATGGTCTGCTGCAGTATCCGATATTTGAAGCGAAAAAAAGCAAAATTATCGGTAGAGGTATAGTAGGCCATCTGTTGTTGTTTGTCATCAAGAGAGACTAAAGACTCGACATAGCTCAAACGAGCCTCAGGATTAGGATGGGTCAGGAGGTACTGGGGTAATTTACCAGATCGATAACGGGTAATACGCAGCATAGTGCGCAGCATCCCCTCCATTGCCTTGGGGTTTCGGTGCATTTTCTGCATCCATTCAAAAGAAAGACGATCAGCCTGCTCCTCGTCGTTTCTACTGTATTCAAGTTGCATGGCCTGACCGGCAGCAAGCGATCCTGCCAATATTCCCTGTGAAAGGGCAGGTACTCCCAAGGCTAGACCGGCAAGTCCCAACGCCAGGGACACAACACTGATTTTCCCACTTTTATCAAGTCGCTGCGCAATATGCCTGCTAACCACATGACCAATCTCATGGGCAAGGACGCTCAGCAATTCGTCCTCGGTCTTCATGGTCTCTATCAATCCAGTATAGAAAAAGACCAACCCTCCAGGCGCGGCAAAAGCGTTAAACTGGGAGCTCTTGACCACAAAAAAATGATAATCAAAAAATTGTGGTCCTACGGTGTTGAGCACACTATAACCAAGCTGGTTGATATACTGATGAATATCAGGATGATCTAAGACCGTGAACTCACCGCGTACAGAATAGAGCAATTTTTCCCCTATCCGACGCTCTTCACCAATGGTCATGGACGACACCTGGATTGGCAGCCCCAGCAGGGTAATACAGAGAAAACAAGACAGGATTTTCTGTACAACCAGATGTTTTGTCATATGTTGATGCACCTAAAAAAGGAGAAGTAAACAGGCATACGATAATAGAGCTTCATTAGCGGGACAACCGTAAAATCCTCATCCTCCATTACGATTCATTCGCCTCTCCAGCCAGCTGACAGCTGCTGAACAGGGAAAGGTAAGCAAGAGATACATACAGGCAATAGTGATCCACACTTCAATGGTTAAATAGGTTGAGGCCATTAACTGAGTCCCCTGATAGGTCAGCTCCTGAACAGAGATAACAGAGACAATGGCAGAGTCTTTGATCAACGAAATAACCTGGCCGGCAAGAGGGGGAAGCACCCGCCGAAAAGCCTGGGGAAGAATAATATAATACAGGGTCTGCCAACGCTTAAGCCCTAGGGCATGGGCTGCCTCCCACTGATGCCTTGATACGGATTCAATTCCAGATCTTAAAATTTCTGCCACATAGGCACTTTCAAACACAGCCAGCGTTAAAAGAGCCGACAAAAAGGGGATTAGTGATGACACAGGTGAAAAACAAAAAGCGAGCACCCCTTGCAGGCCTGGCGAACTTTTGGCGATCAAACTTTCTATCCCTAAAAAGGGCAAGATCTGATCGGCAAGAAAAAAATAAAAGATAAAAATAATGACCAATGGCGGTAGGTTCCGCATTAGTTCGATATAACAACGAGATATCAACTGTAAAAAAAGGCTTGAACTAGTGCGGGCAAGAGCCATGAGTAGGCCAAGAACAACGGCCAACACACTACTCCAAAGGCTAAGACGCAACGTTGTCAACAGACCATCGACAAGATAGTTGGTTACCCACCGCCCCTCTTCCTGGTCATACCGAAAGAGATACTGGGGAATGATCGACCAGTTCCAGTTATAATCGAGGCGTAAAGTAATCCTGAAAATAATAAACCCTGCTGCACCAAGCAGCAGGGTGATAAGCAAAAAGTCGAGCAGACTTATTTTGTGACGAGATGGTTGCATATTAAAAAAAAAGTGCAAAATGAATCATACTGCTATTGCAGCTGATCTTTCCACAGGGTGCTTTCAAACCAGTAGGAGTATTTTTTATCAACCCAGCCTTTTGCCCTGACAATCTCAATCCAGTTATTAAAGAAATTCAAGGTGTCCACATCGCCTTTGCGAATACCAAAGCACATTGGTTCCTTCATCAACTGCTCACTGAAGGCTTTCAGTGTATCCGGAGATCCTGAAGCAATGTGTGCAGGCAGTGGCTGACCACCTACCATTGCATGAACACGCCCATTCTTCACTTCCTGTACTGCAGCCGGTTCATCATCAAACAGTCGTAATTTAGCCTTAGGAAAGTTGGACTTTGCAGCCACCGCACCGGTAGAACCAAGACGGGCGGCAATGGTCACTTTCGGGCTATTGAAATCTTCAACGGTAAAGCCTTCTGTCATCTTGCGATTTGCCAGCAACCCCTGGCTTGTATAATAGTAAGGGCGGGTAAAGTTAATTTTCATGTTCCGTTTTGGGGTAACCGTCATACCGCCAATGATAACATCAAATTTTCCAGCAGCCAGCGCAGGGATAATACCTGACCAT
The DNA here is from genome assembly GCA_030600525.1 of Desulfobulbus sp. Classification (GTDB taxonomy): domain Bacteria; phylum Desulfobacterota; class Desulfobulbia; order Desulfobulbales; family Desulfobulbaceae; genus Desulfogranum. Next base: position 5,259 of record JAUVLX010000150.1, read on the forward strand.
TTTGTAGGTACAAATTCCACATTGATCCCCATATCTTCGGCCAGTTGCTTAGCCACATCTATTTCAAAACCGACAAGTTCGCCTTTCTTATTTTTCATGGCCCAGGGAACAAAGATATCCATGCCAACCTTGATCGTTCCTCGCTTGACGATCTGCTCAATGGTACTTTCAGCAGCGAGTTTATTGTGCAGGTCTCCAGCCATACAGGGGTGGACAAATGCAGCGATAACGAAAAACAACAGTACCATTAAAACGAACCGTGCCTTGCTTTGCATAATCATGCCTCCTTAGATTGTAGGCCACCTTGTAGAATTGCCTTTTCGCCCAATCTCTTCGTTATGCTTAAAAAAAATATCCTCGGAGGTAAGCGTAGACTCCGATATTATTTATATGCCTGTGGTATTTTTTTTAGCATGTCTCAATCTAGGACGAAAATCCTAATTATTCAAGATACCCTATAGTGAAAAAATCTGTATTATCAACAAGTTACTAATACTCTGGCCACAGCCTACAGAATTTGCCGCAAAAAATCATTGGTTCTGTCCTGTTGAGGTGCAGAAAAAAATGCCTCAGTATCACCTACTTCAACAATACGCCCATCTTCCATGAAAACTACCCGGTCACTCACTTCTCTTGCAAATCCCATTTCATGGGTTACCACCACCATAGTCATTCCCTCCGCAGCAAGGTTACGCATTACATCCAGGACCTCACCGATCATTTCCGGATCCAAAGCGCTGGTAGCCTCATCAAACAGCATGATTTTGGGCATCAGGGCCAGTGCCCTGGCAAAGGCAACTCGTTGCTGTTGTCCACCTGAAAGAGCCTCTGGATAGCTATCCGCCTTGTTCGCCACTCCTACTTTCTCAAGCAGAGAAAGGGTAAATGCTGTTGCCTTTTTCTTGCCTGTCCGTCGTACAAGCTGCTGTGCCAGGTTGATGTTTTCCAGGACTGTCATGTGCGGAAACAGGTTAAAGGCCTGAAACACCATACCTACTTCTCGTCTGATCTCCAGCCGATGCTTCTCATTGTCATCCAAGGGAATATTATCAACAATAATCCGACCTGAATCGATTTCTTCAAGCCCGTTAAGGCACCGTAGAAAAGTGGATTTCCCAGAGCCTGACGGCCCGATAACCACAACCACTTCGCCCTTCTTTATTTTTACCGTAAAATCATCAAGTGCCTTAATAGAACCTGGGAAAATTTTATTAAGATGTTCGGCAATTATAATATACTGTTCACTTTCCGGATGTACCATGAGTGTCATATTCTTTCTCCTATGCACGTTGCGGAAATTTTCTTTCTAAAAACGATACGCAACCAGAAAGTGTCAAGGTGATAAACAGATAGATAGCCGCTACTGTAAACCAAATTTCAAAGGTCATAAAAGTCTCAGCAATTATGGTTCTGCCTTCCATGGTCAGGTCATATACGGCTATGGTACTTACCAGTGCTGAATCTTTGATCAATGAGATAGCCTGACTGGTTAAGGGTGGCAAGATTCTTCGAATCGCCTGGGGGAGAATAACCTTGCGATAAGTATCATACTGCGTCAGCCCTAGGCTATGAGCCGCTTCTCACTGCCCTCTTGAAATAGAAGTGATGCCTGCCCGAATAATCTCCGAGGCATACGCACCTTCAAAAAGACTCAAGGCAAGCACCGCTGTGGCAAACCTGCCAATGTCAAGGATCGGAGCCATCACAAAATAAAGAAAAAATATTTGCACCAATAAGGGCGTATTACGGATAATTTCCAAATACACTCTAGCAAGCAGTCGCCCTACAGGGGAAGAGGACATCCTCAGCAGTGCGGTAACAAGGCCAAGAAATCCGGCTAAAAAAAGGCTGACTACTGTAATCTGCAGGGTTATTCCCAGGCCCAGAAGAAGAGGTCCAGCTATAAATTCACCGTCATAGACCTGAAACAGATAACGAGGCACCTGTTTCCAATGCCAACTATAAGCAATATTATCGCTACCTCGCATGACGAGCCATACACTCAAACAGGCAACAATAAGAAAACCGAGTACATCACGATAAACATGTTTTGTGGATCGTAAGGGCTTCATAGAATGGTGATAGGGGTACGCAAGCTGTTTTCAACCAGAGTAAGAATTTTAAATATATATGTATTTTCGAAAACATACAGGATACGCCGGAGAAGTGAAGAATAACACTGTTACAGAAAAAGTCTTTTTACGGACCGCCCCGGCAATGACGCGTAGATGTGCATACTAATATTTTTTTTGTCCTTTTCAAGACGTTGAAGAAAAAAGAGTTAAATTAAAGCAGTATCTTCCTATTGCCGTCTGTTTAGCTCTAATGTAGAGTATCACACTTTCTTTTAGCAATATCGAATCTTTTTATTATATGATGCCACTGCTATCCATCCAGAATCTCTCCCTTCAGTTTGCCGCCTCACCGGGTATGCAGGGAAAACAATTTTCGTTGAGCAATGTCTCGTTTGATATTGCACAGGGGGAAATCCATGCCCTGGTTGGCGAATCTGGTTCCGGAAAATCCGTCACCGCCCTTTCCGTGCTACGACTCCTTGAAGACGTCAGCAATGTTTCCAGCAGCGGCAGTATTGTCTTTAACGGAAAACGAATAGATACGCTGAATAAAAAAGGGGTTCGCAGCATGCGCGGCAACGAGATAGCCATGATCTTCCAGGAGCCCATGACCTCTCTCAACCCGGTCTACACCATCGGTAATCAGTTGCTCGAACCGTTGATGCTCCACCAGAAACAATCCAAATCCCAGGCCTATGAAAATGCAATCAGCTTACTGGATCGTACCGGCATAAAAGATCCTGAAAGCCGTTTTTCCACCTATCCACACCAGCTATCCGGTGGCCAACGACAAAGGGTGATGATTGCTATGGCCCTGGCATGCAGGCCAAAGCTGCTCATTGCGGACGAACCGACCACTGCCCTTGATATC
>JAUVLX010000014.1 GCA_030600525.1 Desulfobulbus sp.
TTTGCTCAAGGTGAAACAGACCGGCCAGTTCGCATCCCATGGCTTCGTTTTGGAGGAAATTATTGTTTCTCGCATTATTTATTGCCTTTTCGTACAGATCTGCTGCTTTTTGTTTGTTCCCACGACACCGTTCCTGTTCTGCTTGAACCAGTTCGTAGAGATGCAGAAAGTTCATTGGGGCATGCCTGGCCCATTTTTTTAGCTTTTTTTGGGTAGCGTTTACCTGCTTCAAAAGAGCTTTTTTATGTCCCGATTTATTATAGAGGGCGAGCCTGGCCAGAGAAGAAATGTAATACAGCTGAGGCAGAAAAGCTGAGGAAAGGGCACTCTTTATGTATTTTAGAGTGTGGTTTTCTGTTTCCAGGGTAAACGTATAATCACCAAGGAGATACGCCTGGATCATTTTCAGGATATGAAGTTGAAACAGTGTTGTATGGTCGCCAGATGCAACATGCTTTGGTGCCATGGTTGCTTCATCGTAATAATCTCCTGAAAATACAGAGGCAGTGGAAGATGATGTGCGAAGATTCTCAACCGCTTGGAGAGCGATGCATTGGCGGAAAATCATTATTTCTTGCCCAATCTGCTGTAGTGTCTCCCTGGCGTTGGTCATCTCTGATGATACCAGGTGCAGTCTTCTGCCAAGCAGATAAAGTCTGTTGTTATAACTGTAGAGGGCAAGACCAGCCTGTTCGGTTTCCCCAATTTCAAGGGCTACCTGATGCGCCTGACGAAGGGGTTCCAGGGTTTGGCTGAGGTGTTGTTTCCAGTGTTGAATCAGGTTAGCAAAGAGATATTGGCTTGCTGGGAGGATGGATTGGGGTACAAATCGATCCTGGAGTTTCAGTGCTACCAGACCGCTGGCATACCCGTTGTTGATATCTCCGACCACTCCACATTGCATAATGGAAAAAGCGGCGTAACCAACTGCTGCAGCATGGGATGTGTTGCCGTATTTTAAAGAAAGTTGCATGGTTTTGCATGCTATAAGTCCTAAAAAATCAGCACCTTTATAATAAGCAGGGGTGCCCATGCGGTAAAGTATTCGCATTATCGCCTGCTTGTTAGGGTTGCTCATTTTAGGCAGGTTCAGAAGATCGTCGGGTTTTTTTCCCACCAGTAATAACCTGGTTTTGAGATAGGCCAGCACCAAGGTGATTTTATTGGGGTGCAACGGGATATCGATATTGAGGAGGCGAAGTGCATGCAAGGATTTGTCAACGGCTTCGTTGAGTTTGTTACTTGCTGTCAATGCCTGAATTTCGATTTCGTAGACCCGAATCACATCCAGGCGGTTGGATGCATTTTCTTCTACACCTGTAACAAGCTTGCGCATTCCCTCGTAGTCACCATTAAGGTAGTAGGCTTCTGCACCACCGAGGTGCAGTTCAAGGGTAAGAGGATAATTCTTACCTAGCCATCCCTGAGAGCCGAGCAATTGGCGACCGATTTTGAAAAAATGGGAAGCAGCGTCATAGGCGGCAGTGGAGAGGGCTTTTTTGCCAGCTCTCAAGTTAAGAGCACCAAGCTGCCAACGTTCTTCATTTTCTACTATCAGGTCTCGTCCCTGATTTTTATGGCCGACCACAGTATAGATATTGGCATCGTGAGGTTGTTCTGCCAACAGCTTTTGCAGTTGTCTTCCGATTGTCAGGTGCAGCCTTTTCCTGCTTTCTATAGGTAGCTTAAGATAAATTGCCTGTTGAATCTGGTCATGGGCGAATTTGTAAAATTTTGATAGAGGTGCTGCACTTTTTTGGGAATCATGGTGTGCCTGGTGATTATCAATCGCATAGCTCTGCGTATCTGCTATTTCAAGCAGAAACCCTTCTTCAATAATCGTACAAAGCTGTCTGTGTATGTAGGCGTGGTCCTGATCGCAGATGTAAATGATCGTATCCAAATCAAAGCTGCTTCCCATGCAAGAGAGTAACTGGAGTATTTCACGGCTAGAACTCTCTAAATCATGAAAGCGGGCGAGGATCAGATTAGCAACATTATCTGAAATACTTTCTTCACTTACTTTTGCTTGGTCAAATTGCCAGCTGTTGCTGTCAGGGTCAAACCAGATATGGCTATGCCGAAAAAGAGAATGGAGAAACTGTTGGAGGAAAAAAGGATTACCATTGGTTTTCTCCATGCTTATATTTGCAATGGTTTCAACCAATTCGGATACGTCTGGCAGATGGTGGGTAAGATATTCCAGGAGTTGGGATCGAGAAAGATCTTTGAGTGCAATGTTGTGTGTTTTATCAGGACTTTTTTGCAGGTTTTCAAGAAAAAGAGAGAGAGGCGAATCCTGTGCAAGTTCATCATCTCGAAAAGCACAAATGACAAGCAGAGAGTCGATGGACTGATCATTAAGAAAAACTTCGAGCAGGTTAAGTGTAGCGGTATCTGTCCACTGCATGTCATCTAAAAAAAGGAGCAGTGGTTGTTCTACCGTGCTGCAGACCCGGATAAATTGGCCTAAACAGATTTCAAACCTGGCCTTTGTCTCGGCGGGATCAAGCGCAGGCACAGGGGGTTGTTTCCCTATAATATATTCCAGCTCCGGAATAACGTCGATAACGACCTGGGCATTTGTCTTTAGTTCGGCAAGGAGTTTGACCTGCCATTGTTCAAGCTGTTGTTGGTCTTTTAATAAGATGATACGTGTGAGTTCACGCAGGCATTCGATAAAAGAAGTGTAGGGTGTATCGCGGCGGTATTGGTCAAATTTCCCTGTCAGAAAAAAATGTGGCTCGCTAACAATGGATTCCTTAAACTGCTGCACCAAAGCGGTTTTTCCGGTCCCAGATGCCCCGGTAACGGTAAGCAAAAGGATGCGTTTGTCTCGTACCTGACTATAGACTTGATAGAGCTGATTGAGTGCTGGTTCCCTACCAAAAAGTTTGGGAGTTGATTCCGGAATAAGAGGTCCCAGGCTCCCTGGGTCAAAGGGAGAAATATGGCCTTTTATATTCAGTTCTGTAAGGCACCTGGACAAGTCAAGTCGGAGGGTTGTACAGGTTTGGTAGCGTTCATCAGGGTATTTGTCCAGCAGCTTCATGATCATTCTGGACAAGGGCCGTGGGATATTGCTATGCAACTTCTGGGGCGGAACTGGTTTTTGTGCAATATGCGCGTGGACCAGTTCAAGCTGATTGGTACCCTTTACAGGAGATGTCCCTGTAAGAAATTGATAGAGTATTATTCCCAGGGAATACAGGTCACTCCGTGGAGTGACGGGACAATTTCCCCTCCCTATACGTTCAGGGGAACAGAAGGGGAGTTCTCTTAAAGTTATGGGGTGGGCTTCAGCCTGCTGCCACAGGTTTTCTTGATGGTGATGTATCCTTTGTGCTTTGCTGAAATCTATAACCTGGAGGAGGCCGTGTTCTGCATTGTAGACAATACTGTCAGGAGTAAAGGCATTATGTATAACTTTGCCAGCATGGATGACTGCAAGTGCTTTGGTAAGAAGGAGGGCCAGGTGCAGAAAAGAGGGAAGGTCTGAATGCAACCCTTGGGGGAGGGTAGTGAGAGGTTCCGCACCAATGTCCTCAAGGAGTATAATCTTGTCCTGTTTGTCTTGGTGGTGTGAGTAGGCTGTTGCGACGTGGTCGGAACGAAAGAGCCGCATTATGGAAAAATCATTGAGGACAAAAGTGTGGCCTGCCCCATTTAAACTGTCAAGGGATCCTGCTTTTATCAGCAACGGGGTATTATTTTTTCCTTGTGTTCCACGATAAAGAGAAAAAAGGTCGGCATCTAAAAGTTTCTCATGGATATTTACCCCGTTAACCTCAAACATTTTTCTTTGTTCCTCAAAGGTTACCCACTGCCTAGTGTCTCGTCAACGCTGCTCTGACGTATCTTGCTTGTTTTTCTCGCACCTGGATTTCTTTAACTGGTTGTTCATAGGGGGCTATGTACCACCAATTAAAGAAATCTAGGACCAAAAAAAACAGCACGATATTTCGACGATTTCATCGTTGACGCGACACTAGTGTAGGTCAGTGGTGACGGTTTTATCGGATAGCAAACTGACCCTGTATATAACCATGTTTTAAACAAAAAAAGCGGTTTTCCTTGTTTCTGGAAACCGCTTTTTTTGTAGAGAACATGTTATAGATCGGTTTACTTCATGTTAAAACTCCACAAGATACCTGCACAGATGGCAGAGCCGATTACACCGGAGGAGTTGCAGGCCATGGCATGCATTAATAAGTAGTTGGTTGGGTCTGATCTCAATCCCATCATGTGTACTTCGCGAGCAGATCCGGGAACGGCGGAAACGCCTGATGCACCGAGCAGCGGATTGATTTTATGCTTGAGAAACAGGTTCATTATTTTGGCAAAAATGACCCCGGATGCGGTGGCGATACTAAAAGCAACTGCGCCCAGGATAAAGATGCCAATTGATTTAGGATTGAGAAAAACATCACCCTGGGTACTTGCACCAACAGTAAAACCTAAGAAGATTGTTGCTGTATCAATAACTGCTGTACGGGCAGTCTGGGCCAGGCGTTCTACAACGCCACTCTCTTTCATCAGGTTACCGAAGAAGAACGGTCCAAGCAATGGGATGGATGCAGGTGCCAGAAAACAGCACAGGATAGTACCCACGACAGGAAAGACTAAACGTTCCTTTTTGGAAACCTCACGCAGATCGGGCATGCGAATAACCCGTTCCTTTTGGGTGGTGAGTAGTTTCATTATCGGCGGTTGGATAATAGGTATTAGCGCCATGTACGAGTAGGCTGCAATAGCTATAGGGCCGATGAGTTGTGGAGCAAGTTTGGCCGTTAAAAAGATGGATGTCGGGCCGTCTGCACCACCAATAATAGCGATGGAGGAAGCTTCGTTAAGAGGGAAACCAAGTGCCAAAGCACTAAGCAGGGTAAAGAAAATACCCATCTGGGCAGCAGCTCCCAAAAGCATCAGCTTAGGATTACTGAGCAAAAATGAAAAGTCGGTCATGGCGCCAAGTCCCAGGAAGACTATCGAGGGATAGACACCTGAAGTTACGCCGAAGTACAGGTAATGGAGAACACTGTTTGCCTCATAGATACCAATACCAAAGCCCTTGAAAAAAGGGATATTACCGACAATAACACCAAAGCCAATGGGGAGCAGCAGTAGCGGTTCATACTCCTTACCAATAGCCAGATAAACAAAAAGAATACCGATTACCAGCATGATAATATTGCGGTAGTCGGCCAGGTAGAATCCTGTATTAGTTACAAATTGTAGAAAAAGATCAAGAAGCTCCATATACTCGTCCTCCTTTAAACAGATTCAAAAAAAGAAATAAATTACGCTGCCAGACGGAAAACGCCATCACCTAAAGAATTGAGTATACCAGCATCACGTAGACACCGAATCGAAAGGTGGGGGTGGGGCAGGTGATATTTTTTGGCAAGTGCATAAAGGTCTGCTAGTTGGAACTGCTCATCGAGTTCCTCAATTAAAGGTCGATATAACTCTAGTGTAACATCGATATTAGCAGGGCAATTTTCAGCCGAAGCTGATTCTTTCAAATTTTCTTCAGGAATTTCAACAACAGGAGGTTCTTTTTTCTTCTCCAGTAGGCCTATGACTTTGTGGAGTTGTGAAATAATAAAGGCCAGGATGGCAAGACCGGATATTACAATCGACGCACCCACTACTGCCATAGCCCATCCATTATGGTGTGTAATAGCTTCAAGACCAGTCAAGCGAGACCTCCTTTTGTGAACGGATTGTTAGCATTTTTCCAGAGAAGGAAAAATGTTATTAGGGATGTAATTAATTACATAAAAAACAATATATTGTCAAATCTTTAGCGACTTGCTGTGACGGCATACACTAAAGATTAACCTTATTACACATATCCTGGAGCAGTGGTTTCGTTAAAGATATTAGAGTGCATTGACAAGCTGCTGCATATCTTGGCGCAACTGCTGATAACGCTGTTTGCTCAATCCAGCTCCCAGTGCAACCTTTTCAGCCATTTCTTTAGTAAGGAAATCACCAGGAGAATGAGCATCGGCGTTAACAGCAAGCAGAGCGTCGGCTGCTATTGCCAATTTGGCGACATGACCGTTGGTGAGACTATGCCCCTTGCGTCCGGAGAGTTCGAGCATAACATTGTTTTTGGCTGCCAGTGCTACTTCCTTTTCGCTGATGAAGCCGGGATGAGCAAGTATGTCCACCTTTGCTTCAATTGCAGCCAAGTTGGTTCCTGGTATGACCGGTTCTACGGGTGTCTCCCCATGGGCTACAACGATTTCGGCTCCAAGCTCTCTGGCCTGTAACGTCAGCGGTGCAATGAGATCCGGCGGTACATGGGTGAGTTCGACACCTACGATCAGTCGGGTCGGACTGAGCGGATTTAAGTCGTCTGCTGCACGGCGCAGGTTATGAATGAGAAATTCGAGATTGGAAGAATCTGCGTGGTCAGTGATGGCAATGGCCTCGTAACCTAGCATTTCGACCCGGCGAAGGTGTTCAGATGGTATGAGAGCACCGTCGCTAAAAAAAGTATGAGAATGAAGATCAATCATTTTTATACCTCGACGCTGATAGTATCAAATTGGTTAATGGGAAGATGTGTTTTTAGCCAAGAATAGGGTGGCTTGTCAAGTAATAAGCCCTTTCAGCGAGTGTTTACCAGCATGATTAATACTAATATGAACCAAGTCGCCAAGGGAGAGCACATTCCGAGGTTGAGCAAAATGGACGATATGGTTTGTCGGGGTGCGCCCTTTGCACTCGTCAGCTGTGACAGCTTCCACCATTACTTCCACTTTGTGACCGATATATTCTCTGTTGCGAGCAAGACCTATTTCGTCCTGCAGATTTTGAAAAATTCTCAATCGCTGGCTTTTCACCTCTTCCGGTACTTTATCAGGAAAATCTGCAGACCGAGTATGGGGACGATCCGAATATTTAAAAGAAAAGGATCCATGATATTGAACAGTTTTGAGCAGATCAACGGTCTGCTCAAAATCGGCATCTGTTTCTCCTGGAAAACCAATGATCATATCCGTGGCGAGTACAATATCAGGACGGTAGGAACGAAGTGTTTCTACTTTCTGAAGATATTCTTCGATGGTATATTTTCGGTTCATCAATGCCAAAATGTGATTTGACCCAGATTGAACCGGAAGATGAAAATGGGGACAAAGATTATCGAGTTCTGCAAAGCAACGCATGAGATCTTCGGAAAGATCCTTGGGGTTGGAGGTAGTGAACCTGAGTCGTCCAAGTCCTTTGACTCCAGCCACCTTGCGCAGTAATTGAGCAAAGGAAATAGGCGTATCAGCTACAGCATTGGTCATGCCATAGGAGTTTACGTTTTGACCGAGGAGGGTTATTTCCTTTACTCCCTGGTCTACCAGAATCTGCACTTCTTCCACAATGTCAATCAGCGGTCGGCTGATTTCTCTTCCCCTAGTGTAGGGTACTACGCAGTAGCTACAGTAGTTATTGCATCCCTGCATAATGGTAACAAATCGTTTTAATCCTTTATCTGCCGATGCCTTGGGAGTGGTTTCCTTTGTCAGAAGTTGCTGGAAAGGCGGGATGGAGAAGGCACTGTCAAGATCTGTTGCCTTTTCATGTATAGTCTGCTTTTCATTGAGTCGATAAAGAATTTCGGGCAGCTGATATATTTGTTGGGTGCCAACGATGAAATCAACATGGGGCATTCGTTTAAATATCTGGTCACCTTCCTGCTGGGCAACACAACCAGCAACACCGATACGTAAATTGGGATGTTGTTTTTTGTTGTCACGGAGTTGGCCAAGCAGGCTAAATACTTTTTGCTCAGCTTTTGCCCTTATACTGCATGTATTAAGAATTATGACATCAGCATGATCTGGTGAGTCTACCGTAAGGTAGCCATCCTGGGCGAGAAGCTGCTCAATGATTTCAGAATCCCTTATGTTCATCTGGCAGCCAAAGGTTTTTATGTAGAGTCTTTTTTCCATAAATAATCAGTCAAGAGGAGGTGCATTTGTTTGAGTAGGGAAGGGCGTTATCTCTTCTGCAACAGCGTTGAGCAAGGCGAACAGCTGTGCAATAGAAGATTTGGTTGTCCAGATTTTAATTAACCCTTCAGATACCGATAGAGTTGACAGAGTCGCAAGCCCATCATACCCGTCAATAATAAATTTCAACCACCCAATTTTTTCTTTACGTATCCGAAGAAAAATAGTGTGGGTGGAGATGTCAAAAGTATTGTTTTCCAACAGGATGCCTTACACAGTTAAAGTTGAGTCAATGTCTCCGGATAGTGCATCCTTGTGTTTATCCAGCAGTGGCTGCACTTCTTCCTGCAGGTATTCTTCTGTCTGCTCAGCGGCTCGTCCTGTAAACTCCTGGTAGTTGCCAAGCAGGCTATCCAGCTCTTCCTGGCCAAAAGGAACGCGGTCATCCTTGCCGAGCCTTTGCAATAGATCATTGGCAACGCCATGATTTTTAACAGCAGCACCGGCTTCAACAGAATATTCACGGATGATTTCATGCATTTCCTGGCGACTTTCGCCACGTTCAACACAAGCCATAAGAATTTTTTCAGTAGCCATGAAGGGAAGTTCTTCGCGAAGGTACTTTTCAATTTGTTTTGGATATACAACCATATCGTTAGTAATGTTTATATATAACTTTAAAATGGCGTCGGACAGTAAAAATGCCTGGGCGATATCCATCCTGCGGATGGCAGAATCATCCAGGGTTCTTTCGAACCACTGGTTGGCAGCGGTTGCCCCAAAATTGGAAGGCAGCCCCATAAGTTTACGAGCAAGACCGGTCATTCTTTCAGAGCGCATGGGGTTTCTTTTGTAGGCCATGGCTGAGCTGCCAACCTGTTTGCTGGCAAACGGTTCTTCCTGTACTTTGAGGTTAGAGAGCAACCGTAGGTCGACTGCAAATTTATGGGCAGAACTGCCGATTCCAGCGAGTGTTTCACTAGTTTTCATATCCAGTTTTCTGGGATATGTTTGGCCAGTGACTGAAAAAACATTATCAAAATTAAGCTTTTTGGCAACCCGTCGATCCAGCTCCCGAACCTTTTCATGGTCTCCATTAAAGAGCTCGATAAAGGTTGCTTGAGTGCCGACCGTACCCTTGGCACCGCGAGCCTTGATTTGTTCTTCAAGGTTTTCTATGTACTCCAGATCCATAATAAGATCCTGGATATAGAGAGTGTTTCGTTTACCGACAGTGGTTGGCTGGGCTGGTTGATAATGGGTGTAGCCTAAGGTGGCTGTTGCTTTCTGTTTTAGGCTGAAAGCAGCAAGATTTTGGATAACACGCAAAAGGGATTTCTTTATCAACCCAAGAGCGAGTTTTTGTACCATAAGATCGGTGTTGCAGACTACAAACTGTGAGGTGGCACCAAGGTGAATTATGGGCTCAGCCAAAGGGCATTGCTGACCGTAGGCAAAGACATGAGCCATGACGTCGTGACGGATTTCTTTTTCTTTTTCAACAGCAACATTAAAGTTTATGTTATCAACATTCGCCTTGAGTTCGTTGATCATTCCTTCAGTAACCGCCGGCAATCCGAGTTCATGTTGAGCTTCGGCAAGCGCAATCCAGCATTTTCTCCAGTGGGTAAATTTAAAGCGTTCGCTAAAGAGTTCCTGCATGGCTTTGCTGGTGTAGCGAGAAACAAGTGGCTCTTGATAAATGTCTCTATTCATGGCGATCCTGTGGTTTATTAATATTTTAAAGGCGTTTAGTAGAGCCTTGTTTTTCTGAAGTTAAATTGAACTGTAAATATATAATATAGGCTGGATTGTTTTCACGATATACAATGTCGCATAATATATATTATGTTAAATTTCCGTGTGGTTTGCTCTGCAAAGGTCGACTAGCTGAATTTCTTTGCGTTGCACCCCTCTGTAGGAAGAACGTTTCAGTTTAAAGGTTATATCTACAGGGCCTTCTTTTGCAGTGGGAATTTTTTCTGCCAGATAAAACCCAATACCATTAATTGAATTGTTGGCTGCAGTTGCTAACGAGAACTTTAAATGTCCGCTTACATCTTTCACGTTTTTAAGGCGGACCTGTTTGAGGGTAAATAGGGGCTCTGGATTTGCCTCACCAAAAGGTTGGAAAAGCTGTAACTTGGCAAGCAATGTATCAGATAAAAGGTCATCAGTATTGAGCTGGTAGTCCACTTGAACCTGACGTGCACTTATAAGTGTATCTTTTTCAGTGCAGCAGTGGTCAAAGGCTGCTCGGAAAGCTGGAAATGCATCTTGCTGCAGGGTTACGCCAATCGCCATCGGATGGCCTCCAAATTGCTCAAGATGTTGGCGGCATAATCCCAATTTTTGGTAGATATTTATACCGTCGATGGATCTTCCAGACCCTTTGAGGATGCTGCTTTCACTATTGTCCGGGTGTTCCATGGTGACCACAATGGCTGGACAATCAAATTTATCGACAATACGGGAAGCTATAATGCCAAGAATCCCTGGATGGCAGGATTTATGAAAGATGGTGAGTGCGAACGCCCCGTCTTCTTTCAGTGTTTCACATTCTGAAAAAATTTCTTCTAAAACGCCACGTTCAAGCTCTTTTCGGGTAGAATTAAGTTTTTCAAGTTTGTTGGCAGATTTTTTTGCCACCTCCATTTCATCTGTAAGCAGCAGCTTGATCGCATACTCTGTTTCCCCCATTCTACCTGCAGCATTAATACGGGGTGCCAATTTAAAGGAGACATCTTCGGCTTGGATGATATCAGCTTGGTACATTCCGCACTGTTCAGCGAGAGTGAAAATTCCAAGTCGTCTTTTTCGGTTGAGTACTTCCAGGCCAGCTCGTACCAAAATCCTGTTTGTACCTTTAAGCGGCATAACATCTGCTATCGTTCCTAAAGCGACCAGGTCAAGGTACTGTTTGAGGTTAGGTATGGCAGCAGGCTTTTTCCAAAAACCCTTTTCAGTCAGTGCCCTGCGTATAGCTGCAACGAAAAAGAAGGCTACTCCTACTCCGGAAAGTTCTTTGAAAGGAAAACAGCACTGTTTTTGTTTAGGATTGATAACAGCCGCCGCATCAGGGAGAATGTCTGCTGGTTCGTGGTGGTCTGTAATGATGACTTCCAAACCTTTGTCTCTGGCGTATTCTACGGTGTCATGCGCAGTAATGCCGCAATCAACAGTGACCAAAAGCGCTGGGCCTTCACCGATTTGTGCTTGTATGTTGTCGACGGAATTAGTTGTAAACCCGTAATGATCAGTGAGCCGATTGGGAATATAATAGGTCGTCTCCAGGCCAATTGACTGAAAAAATTTCACCAGTAATGCGGTAGCTGTCACACCATCGACATCGTAGTCGCCATGGATGATGATTTGTTTTGATTTTTCGCATGCATTTTCAATACATGCAACCGCGTCGGCCATGCCAAACATTTGATCGGGTTTCGGCAGGTTGGAAAAGTCTGGGTAAAGAAAATTCTTTATCTTTTCATCTGCTCTGAAACCACGGTTATAAAGAATAGTTGCAAGAGGGATCGGCAGATTGAATTTACCTGCAAGGTGACGGTACTCTTCATCATTATTATGTGTACCTGGACTCTTATGCAATGATGTGTTGTCTGGCAAAATGTTTACCCCTGCGCTTTTTGAATCATGCGCTTAATATCAATTATAACAGGAGCGTCATCACCTTGGTCGTACCACTTTAGTTGCCTCTGTTTCTTGAACCACGTCATTTGCCGTTTAGCATATCTTCTGGTATCACGAACAAGCTCTTCAATGATCATGTCAAGGGGCTTTGTACCGCTGAGATATTGCACTGCGTGTCGGTATCCTATTGCCTGCATAGATGCAAGCTGTCCGTTAAACCCCATTTCTTGAAGGCCTTTTACTTCTTCTACAAGGCCCAAATCCACCATCATCCCTGCCCTTTTTTCTATTCGTTGGTTCAGTACGGAACGTTCGCAGGTTAATCCCATGACAAGCAGGTGCTTGAAGGATATTGACGGTTGCTGCTGCTGTTGGGATTCAAGGTGTTTGGACCAGGGAATACCGGTACTGTGGAATATCTCCAGCCCTCTGAGGAGACGCTGGGTGTCGTTTATATGTATCCGCTCAGCAGTAACCGAATCTACCTGTAACAATTCAGCATATGTTGCCTCCCTGCCCTTCTCCTCATATCGTTTGTGAACTTCTAGTCGCACTGATTCCTCTACAGCTACTTCTGTAAATAAACCATTAAGGAGTGCGGAGAGATAGAGACCGGTTCCGCCGGTAATCAATGGCACCTTGCCTCGTGTTGTAATATCGTTGATAGCGTCCAGTGCGTCGCTGACAAATCGCGCTGCATTATATTGCTCGTCAGGGTCGCAGATATCAAGGAGATAATGTGGCACCATTGCCCGTTCTTCAGGTGATGCCTTAGCTGTACCGATATCCATGTGCCGATAGACCTGCATCGAATCCATGGAGATGATTTCACATTGAAACTGCTCTGCTATCGTGAGAGAAAGTGCTGTCTTGCCGATGGCTGTCGGACCGACAAGAACAAGTACTGGCACTGAAATGATTTGTTGTTTTTGTTTCATTGGTTGAAATCAAGCAGAGGCTGCAGTCTCTGTACGGTTTTTTCACCAATACCTGGAACTGCCTGTAACTCATTGATGGACGTAAGCTTGCCAAACTGCGTCCGATGGATATTAATCTGGCGGGCCAGACTTGGTCCTATTCCTGGTAAGAGTTCTAATTCTTCCGTTGTTGCAATGTTCAAGGGGAATCCTAGGTTGAAAAATTGACTCAATACGGCAGGAGAGACCAGTTGACTCGCAGTAGCAGTTGTAATGCCTATGTGGTGGGTGCCAACACGTTTCAAAAATCCAGCTTCGGTGGACGTTTTATCTGTGTTTATGGTTGCAACGCGTTGTACGTAAAGGTGTTGACCATCATGAATGTATTGATTTACCTGTGTTGGCATCACTCGCTGCTGGTTAAGCCATGGAAAGAGGAAAAGCAGTAGGCCTCCTAAAATAAGAAGGACCAGCACACGCTTGTCTCTGGAGTGAATATCGGGTGCCTTGACACCACCAACACTACCGTTTTGCCTTGTCATCCTTAAGCAGTTTGTAATTGATGCTGTCTACCAGTGCCTGCCAACTTGCTTCAATGATGTTTACTGAAACACCGACAGTCCCCCAACGGTTCGTGGCGTCTTTGCTGTCAACCAGGACGCGTACCTGAGCGCCGGTACCATATTCTCCTGTCAACACCCTCACTTTATAGTCGACTAGTTCCATGTCATTGAGACTGGGATAAAAGCGAGTTAATGCTTTTCGAAGGGCCTTGTCCAGAGCATTGACCGGTCCGTCGCCCAAGGCGGCAGTGTGTACCTCGTTTCCGCCTACATGTAATCGGATAGTGGCCTCGGTCACAGGCGGCCTGCCCATGCTGTACCGGTGATTCATCACCCTGAAGGCTTCCAGTTTAAAGAACTTGCGTTGCAGTCCCAGTGCGCGCCGCATTAAAAGTTCAAAACTTGCCTCAGCAGCCTCATATTGGTACCCTTGATTTTCACGTTCTTTAAGTTCGTTGATGATAGAGGACATCAATGGATCGTCTGGTTCCAGGGGGACACCATATTTCTTTGCCTTGGACATGATGTTTGCCCGGCCAGCCTGGTCGGAAATAAGAACCCTTCGTATATTACCGACTTTTTCAGGTTCGATATGCTCGTAGGTTAATGGATTCCTTTGGACCGCGCTGACATGAATTCCACCCTTGTGTGCAAAAGCAGACTCGCCGACATAGGGTTGGTACTGATCGTGGGGAAGATTTGCCAGTTCGTCCACCAGACGTGACGTGGTACAGAGTTGATCTATATTTTTTTTGACATTGCAGTCCAATCCCATTTTGAAAACAAGCGCAGGAATGATGGACGTCAAATTGCTGTTACCGCATCGCTCGCCAAAACCGTTGATAGTTCCCTGGACCTGATCTAGACCGAGATTAATGCAGATTAATGCATTTGCAACCGCTGTTTCAGAATCGTTGTGAGAATGAATGCCGAGTTTTACCTGTGACCCTAGCTCTGCAAGATATTCTTTCACTTTGCTGATGATAGCAGGAATCTCGTGGGGCAAGGTTCCCCCGTTGGTATCACAAAGGACGATGGTTTCAGCACCGCCTTTAACAGCACTGCCTATGGTTGCAAGGCAGTACTGTGCATTGTTCTTGAATCCGTCGAAAAAATGCTCGGCATCATAGATGAGGTGCTGGACCTGTGGCCGTAGAAAGGCTAAAGAATCTTCGATGATCTGGAGGTTATCTTCCAGCTTGATTCGTAAGGCTTCATTCACATGAATATCCCAGCTTTTTCCGAAAATAGTGATAGCCGGGGTCTTTGCATCAACCAGTGCCAACAGGTTTTGGTCCTGTTCAGGTTTGTTTTGAAAATGACGGGTAGAGCCAAAGGCGGTTAGTTTGGAATGGCTGAGCTCGACACCCTGCATTTTACGAAAAAAATCGATAGCAAGAGGATTCGAACCTGGCCAACCTCCTTCAATAAAGTCGACACCCAACCGGTCAAGCTGTTTTGATATCTTTACTTTATCATCCACCGAAAGATTAAAATTTTCGGCCTGGGTTCCATCTCTTAAGGTCGTGTCATAAATTTCTATGTATCTACTCATGTACTTAGTTGGTTTCCTCAAGCGGCATGTTGTCTTTTTCAAGGGCAAACGCATCGTGTAAGGCGCGAACGGCAAGCTCTGTGTATTTTTCGTCGATAATACAGGAAACCTTGATTTCTGAAGTGGATACCATCATCATGTTTATTCCTTCTTTCGAGAGGATATGAAACATTGTTGAAGCAATACCAGAATGGTTTCTCATGCCGACGCCTACGATGGAAACCTTGGCGATATGCTGATCACCTGTAACGGAATCGGCACCAATTTCTTGGGCAATTTCGCCTACGATCTCCATGGCCCGGTCATAATCACTGCGCATAACAGTGAAGGTCATGTCTGTAAGGTGACCGTCACGGGTATTTTGGATGATCATGTCGACCAGGATTTCTGCATCAGATATTGGAAGAAAGACTTGTGACGCAGTTCCGGGGCGATCCGGTACCTTTTTAATGGTTATTCGAGCTTCATTTTTGTTATATGTAATGCCGGAAACAAGCAGAGATTCCATAATTTTATCCTCATCAACCACCCAGGTGCCAATAGTATCAGTAAAAGTAGATCGAACATGAATCGGAACCTTGTATTTTTTTGCAAGGCCAACAGCTCTGATGTCAAGAACCTTGGCCCCAAGGCTGGCAAGTTCTAACATCTCGTCGTAGCATATTTTTTTGATTTTTCGTGCTTTGGTGCAGATGTTTGGGTCAGTAGTATAGACCCCATCAACATCAGTAAATATTTCACAGGCATCAGCTTCAAGGGATGCAGCCAGGGCAACAGCTGTTGTATCTGATCCGCCACGGCCCAGTGTTGTGATGTCACCTTGGTCATCTACACCCTGAAATCCGGCAATAGTAACTATTTTACCATTGTTAAGGTGTTCCTTTATTAGGTGAGAATCAATATTTTTTATACGTGCTTTGGTATGGATGGAGTCGGTGTGGATTGAGACCTGATCCCCAAGCAGTGCTATGGCGTCTACCCCCTTTTCTTTAATAGCCATGGCAAGCAGAGAAATCGTTACCTGTTCCCCTGTAGAAAGCAACATGTCCATCTCTCTGGTACTGGGGCGGTTCTGGACAGCTTGAGCAAGTCCTGTTAACCGGTCTGTTTCTCCGGACATTGCCGAGAGAACGACAACCATCTGGTTGCCTTTTTTATGCTCGGCAATAACTCTGTCAGCAATTGCCTGGATTTTTTCTACGGTCCCCACTGAGGTGCCGCCAAATTTTTGAACTATGAGTGCCATATCTCTACCTGTGCAACAGACATATTCCTTTGTTAAAACTCTATGACGGCGTAAAAAGTTCTTGCTGTAATGCCGTGTTAATACGTGGTCATATTTCGGGATTTTGGGTGGATTTTTTAAAAGTATAAAAAATCCTTAAAAACGGTTTTTTCAAGATACCCTCAAGGGGTGTCGCCATAGCAAATGACTTACCATCTGGTGAGTGAAATCCTGGACAAAGCATATTGAACAAACAGGTATCCTTGTGAGCGAACTGTTTTTGCAACAAACTTCAAGTCCGTACCTTAAAAGCAACACATGAATGTAAGACGATTTTTTAAATTTGCAACCTCAATCATTATCATGTACAAACGTGTCCTTAACTGTTACCGCCAACCTTGCTGGAAAGGAATATGAAACCGTTACATATAGTCTTGGTCGAACCTGAAATACCCCCAAATACTGGATCTATAGCTAGGTTGTGTGGTGCAACTGATGCCGTGCTAGATCTTATTCATCCACTAGGATTTAGTGTTGATGACAAGCATCTTAAACGGGCAGGGCTTGATTACTGGCAATATGTTAGCATTAATCACTGGCCTGATCTCGATACATTTCTCGAAAAACAGGATGAGAGTGAATTGTTTTTTCTGACCACCAAGGTGGATCGGCTATATACTGAAGCTGTTTTTCCAGAAGGAGCAAAATTGATCTTTGGTAAGGAAACCAAAGGAGTTCCGGAAGAAATTCTTGCACTGTACCATGACCGTTGTTATACAATTCCGATGAGTAATTCGCGGATCCGCAGTCTTAATCTGGCAATGACCGCAGGAATTGTCTTGTACGAAGCAATACGGCAAATTTACCACCAGTAAGGCTTAGGAGTTGTCCTGAAATAACTTGAACATCTCGCATCGCATATTCAGGTTATCTTTGGCTGATCTTCAATCACAAAGTCATCAACGTAGCACAACTACGCCTGCGGCTTTGTTCAATTAGATCACCCAAATCTAACCTAAATATGAGCGCGATATTGTCCAACTAATTTACGGACAGCTTCTTACCAGAACTCCAACTGCACTTGCTTTATCCTTTCTGTTCGTCATCATTTTTTAATAAGGAGAATACCATGCCTGAGAGAATATATAATTTCAGTCCAGGGCCAGCTACCCTGCCCTATTCTGTGCTGCAGGAAGCAGCCACTGATATTGTCAATTACAACGACAAGGGGATTGGCCTTATCGAATTGAGCCATCGCTCAAAAGCGTTTATTGCTATTGCTGATGAGACAGAACGCTTGATAAGGGAACTTTTGGGAGTTCCAGACAACTATAAGGTGCTTTTCCTGCAGGGTGGAGCCTCCTCTCAGTTTTTCATGATTCCCATGAACCTGCTGAGCCCAGAGAAAAAAGCCACGTATCTGAATACCGGCAGCTGGTCCAAGAAAGCGATCAAAGAGGCAAAACTTTTTGGCGATATAGAGGTTGCCTATAGCAGTGAAGAACAGTCTTTTAATCGTGTCCCCACAGATAACGAATACACTGTGAGCGAGCAGAGCGAGTATCTCTACTATGTCACTAACAACACGATTTACGGTACCCAGTTTCCTGCAACGCCTGATAAGGATGCCTTACTGATTGCAGACATGTCATCAGATATATTTTCTCGACCTGTTGATGTATCCAAGTTCGGAATTATTTTTGCCGGTGCTCAGAAAAACATGGGACCTGCCGGAGTAACCTTGGTGATTATTCGTAAAGATCTGCTGGACCGTGCAGCAGAAACTGTTCCGACCATGCTTAAGTACAAGACCCATGCAGATAAGGATTCCATGTTCAACACCCCTCCTTGTTTTCCTATTTACTGTGTCGGCAGGGTTTTGAATTGGTTGAAGGAACTTGGTGGAATTCCTGGTATTGAGAAAATAAACCAGGAAAAGGCTGCTCTGTTGTATTCAGCCATTGATAGTACTGATTTTTATAGGGGTCATGCTGAAAAAGATTCCAGATCACTGATGAATGTTACATTTAATCTGCCAACCCCTGAGCTGGAAGCACAATTTATAGCTGAAGCTGCTGTTGTTGGTCTAGATGGCTTGAAAGGCCACCGCTCTATAGGTGGGTGCCGGGCATCTATTTATAATGCCTTCCCACGTGAAGGTGTTGAGAAGCTGGTTAATTTCATGGCAGATTTTGCAAAAAATAACGGATAGCAAAAAGAATGGATGTATCCCCGGAATGAAAAACGGGGGTACATCTTCCTTCCCTGTTGTTCCCCTACTCCTCCGCCAGTGGTCTCCTGGTCCGTTTATTAAATCATTAAAACGGGTCTCTCTGTTACTGAAAAAGCGCTTATCATGGATTATCAGGGCGATATCATACGTCCCCCCAGTGAAGCAAATTCGATTATCCTGCAGGCAACTACGGGGTGCTCCCATAATCACTGCACGTTTTGTGGTGCATATCGTGATAAAAGTTATGGGGTTAAGCAATGGTCCATCATTGAAAACGATCTGAAATTTGCCGCAAAATGGTGCACCCGGCAAAAAACCGTGTTTCTTGCTGATGGTGATGCCCTTGCCATGCCCCATGAGCAAATAATGCAGCTTCTTACCTCAATTCGGCAAATGCTGCCTTGGGTCAGACGGATTGCATCCTATGCTAACTGTCATAATATAGAAGGAAAAAACGATCAGCAGCTTTGCCAATATAAAGAGTTGGGCCTGACCCGTATTTACATGGGACTGGAAAGCGGTCATGATCCCACCTTGCGTAAAATTGGTAAAGGGGCAGATAGTGCGCAGATGATAACGTCAGGCAGGCGTATCCGGGCAGCCGGGATGTTTCTTTCTGTTACCTGCCTGCTTGGTATTGCTGGAACATCCGCATCCTGCGATCATGCTCAGGCCACGGCAGCCGTTCTTGGTCAGATGGAACCAAACCAAATAGCCGTCCTCACCCTAATGATACTGAATAACACGCCTCTTTTTAGGGAGCTGCAGGATGGACGTTTTCATCCTCTTAATCAGGAGCAGTTGTTTTATGAATTGCGCATGATGCTCTCTGGGATTAAGCTCCCCAGGGCTCAATTTCAAGCCAACCACGCATCTAATTATTTTTCTCTCAGTGGTCGTCTGCCTAAAGACAAGGAAGCCATGCTTGCAACTATAGACAGTGCCATCAGTGGGACCCTTACCCTCAAAAAAGAAAGTTTTCGTTTGTTATAAAAAACTATGTCTGCACATCAAGAAAAAACAGATCTGAAAAATCTGACCCAAGAACAACTGGTCACCTTTGTTGAATCACTTAAACAACCGGCATTTCGTGGGCGTCAGCTGCTGGCATGGATTTATAAAGCCGGCATAACAGAATTCGAACAGATGACTGATCTGGCAAAGAAATTTCGAGAGGTCCTTGAACAGGCGGCTCGAATGAGCAGGTTTGACCAGGCGGTAATTGAAATATCTCGCGACGGATCGGTCAAGTTTGGTTTTCGTCTGGATGATGGGTTTATTGTTGAATCTGTCCTGATCCCAGAAGATGACCGGAATACCCTCTGTGTCTCCACGCAGGTGGGGTGTGCCATGGGCTGTACCTTTTGTCTGACAGGGAAAATGGGGTTTTCCAGAAATCTTACCACTGCCGAAATCATCAACCAGGTATGCGCTGTTCGTGACTGGATGCTGCACAATGACAGGGGAAGGTTATCCAACCTGGTCTTTATGGGTATGGGAGAGCCGCTTGCAAACTTTGATAATTTACTTGATTCAATATTGATTTTGACAGAGCAGCGAGGGCTTGATTTTTCAGAACGTCGGGTAACTGTTTCTACCTGCGGGTTGATTCCGCAGATGCTGCAACTTGGCCAGGCTACCAATGTGAACCTGGCAATATCGCTTCACGCCGTTGATGACGTGACCCGGAGTTCGGTCATGCCTGTCAATAAAAGATACCCTATTGCAGAGTTGATTGAGGCATGCAGGAAATACCCGCAGAAAAAACGGCAACGAATCATGTTTGAGTACACCCTGGTGCCTGGTGTGAACGACACCAATGAAGATGCTAGGAAATTGGCAGAACTGCTCAGGGAAATTCCGTGTAAAATAAATCTGCTGGCAATTAACAGTGGAGACGAAAACGATGCATTAAAGGTGAGCCGTGAGCGGATACTTCGTTTTCAGGCAATATTGAGAGAACATGATTTCACAGTTTTTATCCGCCAGAGCCGTGGTGACGATATTTCAGCGGCCTGCGGTCAGTTGGCCGGTAAGGGGTGGGATGAAAAGCGATGCACCACCCTTTAGGTGGCTGTTATAACTCAACAGGTATATTGCGGGATTCGAGCACACTTTTATTGCGCATGGTCGAGAGCTTTGTTCTGAAATTATTTTCTGCATGGTAAGCGCGGACGAGAGCCCATACACAGACAATAATTGCGCGGACTATTTTTTCTTTGGGTGCATCGGATGAAAATTTTACAGTGCCCCTGCTGTATTCAAAATACCCCATAAAAGGGTCAAGGTAGGGATAAGTGTTGAGTTGGGATTGAATGTACTCATTCAGAACCACCACTGGGTTTTGTTCCCCTTTCTCCTGCATGGTCTGGATGAAAAAAAAGAGCAATTCTTCCAGTGCCGGACGCAATTCAGAGGAGACCGGATTAACCACACGTGGCTCTGCTTTTTGGGCCATTGATCTGGAAGGGCTCTGTTTTACCTCTGTTGAGGTGGTTTCCTTGATATATGAACCAAACGTGAAACTCCCCTCCCCTGCCTGCACTCTGCTTAACAGGATATTATAATTTTCATCGGATTTGCTCATCCCGCCTTTTGCCCAGGAATAGGAACCACCTATTCTTTCACCTTCATGGAAAAAAAGCAGGCCGCTGTCTGATTTTTTTCTGATCTGTACGTCTATAAATCCGGAAAAGTTTTTTTGACGAAGTCGAAAAATTAAATCTGGCAGAGGGATTTCTGATGATTTTAATGCAGATTTAGCCCGTTGAAAAGGCTGCATATGCCCCCAGAAGAAGATGGCATTGGGGTCAAGGTAGTAGATGTTAATAACAAAACTGCTTTGCAGAAAAATTTCACTGATGACGGTAAGATCAGGAAATAATTGTGCTCTTTTTTTGTTTTCCTGTAAAAGACAACGAATTATTTCGTTGTCATCAAAGTAGATCAGAATTTCCCGAGAGACTGCTTTCCCATGAATACACCCGGAACCTATTTCCCCTTGGAGGTGTTCGGTTAGGTTTTCCAGGTTAAGGTAATAACTGTTTAACCCTTCAAGAAAAGGTTTTTCTTTGGGAAGCAACATGTTTTACATCAAGCCATATAGTGGTAGAGGACCTGGCAAACATGGAAGGTTCATTTATAGAAGTCCACAAAGG